>JAUSPI010000043.1 GCA_030655775.1 Syntrophales bacterium | reverse complement strand
GTCAATGCCTGACCCCATTACTCTTTTTGTCTGGCCATAGAAAAGATAACTTATTGCTTTTCATTAGAAGTAATTTTTTCAGGGTAAAACCGCCTTGCCAGCATTTCAACGGTTCTATCAATGCGGGTATTGGGATGACAGATATGATCACACGATATTGACATCAGCCTTCCCTCTTTCGCGGCCCTCAAATCCCGCCATCCGTCCTGCTTTAAAAACCATTCAACGGCTTCCTTTTCATCAGGGCGATTGAAAATAATCATGTCGGGGTCTTTGGCCCTGACGTCATCGAGACTGACCGTGGGATAATCATCGTCAATATACTCGAATACGTTTATCCCCCCTGCCCTCTTTACCATGTCATTCTGAAATGATTTGCCTCCGATGACCATCGCCCGTGTCGACATAAGGCGAAGACACTTCAGCCTCTTCTCAACGGGGATACTGGCGATTATTTCATCTATTTTTTTCAATCTGCTCCGGCATCCCGCAACCACTTTTTCAGCCGTCACGGAAGTGCCGGTAATCTTTCCCACCGATATTACCTGCGCTAACGTTTCATCTACGGTCTCAGGGAAGAAGACAAACGTAGTTATATTTCTCTTCTCCATCTCCCTTGCCAGCGGAGTCTGCAGCCCTCCGAAAGCGAGGACCAGGTCAGGTTTCAATTCTGCAATTTTTTCGGCAATCTCAGGTTTAGACCAGCCTCCGATAACGGATTTGCCCGATGTGTCGCACGTCTTTATGCAGTGTGACGTGACCGCGACAACTTTGTCTTTAAGCCCCAAATCATACAGTATCTCCGTATTCGAAGGGACCGTCGATATGATCCTCTGCGGAAGGGCATGAACGGTCACCTCTCTGCCCAAACCGTCCGTTACTGTTATTGCAATGTTTGTCTGATTCTTATCATCGTGACGATCAGCCGTTTGAATGTCACCCGTGAAGCAAACACAACCAAGTATCAACACAAAAAGTACAGCGCTCAAAAGAAATCGAATATGTCTCAAAACTATTTTCCTCCCTCTTTATCCAATTATTACAACCTCCCCGAACGGAGGATCGATATTAGCAACCATATTCCGAAAACACCGGCAATGCTGAACCCCACGATACCGAGTATCGGGAAACCGAAAAGAAAAGGCCCCAAATCCGATCTGATTATGAGGGATGATCCTACGATAAGAGATGCGACAACTACTGCAAAAGCGATCCGGTTTGAAGATCTATCCATTTCAGATATGAATTTTTCAAGCCCCTTGTGTTCAAATCCGATGTTTGTCTTTCCCTGTCTTACCTGTTTCAATATCTCCCGCAGTTCTCCGGGAATCTCCTTTAAAAGTTTAACAAGCTCCCCACCTGAATCTAAAAAATCACCCACGATCCGCTTGGGGGAAAGACGCTCCACTTTGAGACGTTTCACAAAGGGCGCAGCCCTTTCAGTCATGTCAAAATCGGGGTTCATTACCAGACCAAGCCCTTCTACCTGAGCCAGGGCTTTAATCACAAGGAAGATATCCGGCGGAAGCTGCAGTTGATGACGCCTGATCAACTCAAGTAATTGCTGAAGAAGGTCTTCAATACGCAACTCCTTGAGAGGTTTATATAAATGCGCTTCCACAAAGTCGGCTACATCTCTTTCAAGGACACGGCGATCAGGCTCTTTATCCCACTGCACAATCCTCAACAGCGCATCCGCAATTTTGGATTCGTCTCTTCTGACATACCCATATATAAAATCGGAAAAATCTTCCCTTGCATGTCGGTCGACACGTCCCATCATGCCGAAATCGATATAACAGACAACATTATCCGGCAGAATAAAGATGTTTCCGGGGTGAGGATCGGCATGAAAAAATCCGTACTTAAACACCTGTTCAAGTATTAAATCGGCACCCCGTGAGGCTATTATTTTTCTATCGAAACCTTCCCTGTCTAATTTATCGATCCTGGATGCCTTCACACCATCCACATACTCCATGGTGAGTATCCGCTTGGTTGTTACTTCTCTGAAAACACGGGGAACATAAACCATTGAGTTACCAACAAACTGTCGGGCAAACCGCTCCGCATTCGAAGCTTCAATCGTATAATCGATCTCTCTACCGAGGGTACGGGAAAACTCTTCAACTATCCTGGTGGGACGATATATTCCCCACTCTTCAACATGCCTCTCTATCAAAACCGCCAGATGGAGCATAATCTCCAGATCCACTTCGATGGTTTTACGGATACCGGGACGCTTTACCTTTACGATAACATCCTCTCCGTCTTTTAGCCGTGCTCGATGCACCTGTCCGATGGAGGCCGCCGCCAGAGGAGTTTCATTGAATTGCTCAAACTTATCTTCTATCGGAGTTTTTAATTCGGCTTCAATGATTTCCCTGACCTCAATAAACGCAAAAGGAGGCACTTCGTCTTGAAGTTTTGACAGCTCATGTATGAATTCCACCGGGATCAGATCCGGACGGGTAGAGAGTACCTGCCCCATCTTTACAAAAGTGGGGCCCAGTTCTTCCAGAGCCATACGCACACGCTCGGCTCTGGTCAGTGCATCCACGCGTTCACGGCGTTTTCTGGAAACCATCTGCATGCCCACTTCGAGATACTGACCCACCTTGAGCCTGTCAATCAGATCGCCAAACCCGTACTTGAACAAAACGGCAAGTATCCGGCGATACCTGTTGGCATGCCGATATGTGCGGGAGACAATTCCTATCTTCCGGACAAACATCGGTTATCCCTTCTTCTCCAGCTTCTGAATCTTTTTCTTGAGCTCTGTAAGTTCTTCTCTGGTGGGTATGTTCAGCTTATTCAAGGTATCGGCTACAATCTTCTCTACCTTTTTTTCCAGGTCTTTTTTGACCTTCTTCGATTTCTCGACGAGCTCGTCAACCATCACCTTTCCTTCCTTCTCAGACAGCTCTCCTTTCTTGACAAGCTCACCTATTATCTCTTCGATCTTTTCTCTGGTCACGGCAGCCAGACCTACACCAACCAGCATGGTTTTCTTAATAAAATTAAACATGGTCACCCTCCTTTTTATTAAAGTCCCCCCGGAAAGCTTTTGGGAATTTTAGAAATGTAAGAAAACGTCTATTATTTTTTGCAGGGGAAAAACCCTGCCCTACTCTTCTACCTGCTGCCTACTGTCTCCTGTCTCCTGCCTGCTGCCTGCTATCTCCTTCCCAACCCCCATTGACCTCTCCAGTCTGGCTAATGCAATATTATAATTGCTTAACGCATTGTAATAATCGGATTTAGCCCTTGTGAGTAAAGTCTGAGCATCAATAACATCTGTAGACGTCGCCACCCGTTCTTTATACCTTTCCTCATTTATCCTGAAATTTTCCTCTGCCTGTTCGATCGTCTTTTTGGCTACAAATATATGTTTTTCTGCTTCTTTCAAAAAAAGGTAGTAGCTCTTTACATCAAGGGCTATCCGATCCTCAATAGCAACAAGTTCATCCGCGGCCTGATTTTTCCGGCTCAAGTCGGAATCAACCTTATGCTTCGTCCTTCCCCATTCCCAGATATCCCAGTTGGCCACCGCCATTATATGCCAATTTTCCTGATCCTCGTATTGGCTTCCCTTCATATCAGGATCATCTCCAAACCTTGAATAGTTTCCCACCAGGTCGAGGGAAGGAAGAAAACCGCTCTTTGTCATCTTGACTTGTTTTTCTGCCTGTTCCACCTTCATGGAATATACCTTGATTTCAGGTCTGTTCTCAAGGGCGATTTTCACACAATCAGCAGCATCTTTCTGAAAAGGTTTATAACAGAGTATATCTTCTATCTTGACAGGAGCATTTATTCCCCGGCGGAGCACCGTGTTGAATTTCGCTCTGGCAAGTTCAACCCTATTTTCCGCTCTTACAAGGAACTGATTGCCATTGGCAAGTTCAACCTCGGCATAGAGAAGATCGTTTTTCGGTATTATCCCCACGTCGTAGAAATTTTTTGCCACATCACGGTGCATCTTCAGCTGCTCTACCGACTGCCTTGCCACACCCATAATCCTCTCTGTTTTGAGTATATTAAAATAGGCCTCCTTAACTTCCTGTATGATATTCAGGATTGTTGCCTTCTCCTCCATCCGGGAGATATCCTCACCAAGCATGTTAATTTGATAATTCGCCAGTATGCTGCCGCCTGCAAAAATCGGCTGCTTCAGTTCCAGTTCCCAACGATAATTGTTCTTAGTCCCGGCAGTTACAGGGGACTCTGTCAACTTGGACTCCGGGGCTTCATGCAATTTCTTATAGCTATATGACGTGCTCAGTTTGGGCAGAAACCCGGTAAATGCCCCTTTCTTTTTCGATTCGGATGCCCTCACCCCTTCCTTCGCTGCATTTATTATAACACTATGCTTCAATGCTATTTCAATGCTTTCCTCCAGCGTAAGCGGCAATTCCTTTTCCGCAGGCAACACAGCCGTACAAAAAAACAGGATTATCAGAAATACGATTATGGTCTTTAGCAAATATTTTTTAATTGCCATCCTTATTTACCTCTTTAAATGACAGGACGTTTGTCTTTTACAAATGTTCTGTAAGTCTATATCGTTTTCCGAAAAATTAAAACGTGATTTAACCGGTTCCATGATTTTTCAGGGGAAAATGGAATAATTTACGATAAGTAGTCTGTTATTTCCGCTGCACTCTCCATTATGAAATCTGCCCCCGCTTCACGCAGGACATCAGCTCCGGAATATCCTGTAAGAACACCCACGGTATATGTTCCCATTTTCTTTCCAATGCTTATATCCATAGGATGATCGCCAACCATGACGGAATGTTCCGGCGCCGCGCCAAGTTTTTCAAGGGTTACTCTGAGGTGTTCCGAGTGCGGTTTTACATTGCTGACAAATTCTCTCGTAATAACTGCCTTGCAAAAGGAATCTATATCGGGGAAAATCTCTCTTACAGCTTCCTGGCAGTTTCTGGTTACTACACCAGCCTTTATATTACGGGCATTCAAATCACCCAACATCCGTCTTATGCCATCAAGGAGCTCCCCCTTTTTTGCTGCTTCAATTTCAATATTACTTATCAGTTTATTCGCCTTTTGAACATAATCAGCCCCCTTCCCCGGATTGTGCATGGAAATCAATTTACGTCCAGCCTCAACCATTTCCAGTACAAAGAGTTTGCTCAGGCCATCCACAGGAACATTGTAGGCAGCAGTGAGATCCAGAACGGCTTTACGCATGAAGGAAAAATCTATGTTAAGTTTCGCCAACGTGCCGTCAAAGTCAAAAACGACCGCTTCTATGTGATTGTTTATCATCGTAAATAGCCGATTCAGGGTTTTCTCCTATTCACTAAATGGAACAATAAAGTACCGAACTGCTGCAACTCTGTCAACATCTACATTCTTTCCCCAAAAATAGACATTGACCCTTCCAACACAGTAGGACAGGCGTCCCGCCTGTCCATAATGGTGAATCGCTTAGACAGCCGAGACGGCTGTCCTACGGGATGGGGAGGACAGACTTTATTTTCAATGTCTATTTTTACGAGTGCATCATTTTTGGGTCTTTCCATTCCCGGTCAGGTAGTCCGGATAGAGGACCTTTTTTACAACTCTTTTAGAGTGGGTGCCCGGCAGGTCAAGATCAAAGACAATCTTTAGAAAATTCATGATAATAATGAAAGTGGCCCCCCAAAGTACCTCGTCCCGGTATATTAAACATGGGAAATTCCTAACCCTGTTTATATTTTTCTTGATTTCGATTAAGGACTCAACGGAAAAAATCCCGTAGTTTTCATCATTAAAGAATTCCCTTAATGGAATCTCTACAACCTTGTCAACCTCCCAGTTGGGGCGAAAGTGCCATTTATTTTTCACATATCCTGTTAGAGGAAAGATAGTCCGCCTGAAAGCTTTCAGGTCATAGCAAGGCAGGGGGCCTAAAAACATAACATTGAAGGGATTGAGTCCTATCTCTTCCCAGGATTCTCTCAGGGCATTGGTCAGGAAGAGTGTGATATTTTTGAAGTCTAACTTTCCTCTTCGTCTACTATATTTCAGCACATCTTCACGCAGTAACGGTGAAAATCTGTGAGCCGTAAATGGTCTGAAGAAAGGATCCAGAAAAGCGTTCAGCATACCTCCGGGACAGCTGATGTCTCCGGGCTGGGGAACCGTCGAAGCACGTTTGATAAGTTGAAACACCAATTCATCATCTTTGAAAAAAAGCGGAAGCAGTACTCCTGCGGCAAGCCAGGCATCATCCTTTTTTTTTCCTGTTTTTATGAGATTCATCTTCTCAGAAAAATCAACCGGATTTCTGCCCAGCTTTTCTACAACAAGATTTAAGATTTCATCCTTTTGAGACAGTATTGATAAATCCATTTTATTACCCACCCGGACAGGCCGGCGTTTTCAGTTTTTAAAATTCCTCTCATTCCGACCCCGGTAATTTTTTCGATTACTTCTTGACATACAAATCACACAGGCCTTATTCTTGTCAAGCCATATAGAAGAGAAAAGTTGATATGGATAATATGCGCTGAGCTTTCAGTCAGGGGTAAGAAGTTGGTGAAAAAGACTTTAAGGTACATTACAGGTTTGACTTTCATTGTGTTAGGGATTATAGGGTGCTTCCTCCCGGTACTTCAGGGAATACTTTTTCTGATTATAGGAATTATTATCTTGTCATCAGAAGTTCCAGCTGCTCAGAAGTTATTGTCAATACTTGAAAAGAAGTATCCCGGGATATTCAAAAAAGCGAAAGACTTCATGAAAGGTAATACGGATAAAAATACAACCAATGGGAAATAACCCCCTTTTAGGAGCTCACATATCCATAGCAGGTGGAATAGAAAAGTCACTCCTGCGCGGGTATGATCTGGGATGCAATACAATACAGATATTTACAAAAAATTCACGTGGGTGGCGTGAAAAACAACTTGAAAACCTGGAAATTGATAATTTTCATGAAACTAAAAAGAAAACCGGTATCGATCCCATCATATCTCACTGCAGTTACCTTATAAATTTAGCCTCACCTGAGAATGAAACATACCGAAAGTCGATAAACGCAATGTTATGTGAAATGGAACGATGTGAATTATTGGAAATAGCATATCTTGTAATGCATCCCGGCTTTCATAAAGGATCTGGAGAGCTTTCCGGAATAGAGAAGATTTCTGACTCTATCAACCTGATCCATCAAAAGACGGCCGGCTTCATCGTTAAAATTTTATTAGAAATGACAGCCGGTCAGGGGACAAGTCTTGGTTACAAACTTGAACATATCGCTAAGATAATTGAAAGAACGGAGGAAAAATCGAGGATAGGATTCTGTCTTGACACATGCCATGCATTCGCGGCTGGTTACGAGCTGAGGACAAAATACAGTTACGGGAAAATCTTTAAAGATATAGAAGAAATCACGGGAATGGAAAAGCTTATGGTTATACATCTAAATGATTCACAGAATGATTGCGGCACAAGGGTGGACAGGCATGAGCACATTGGCCGGGGGTTCATAGGTGAACAGCCTTTCCGGTGGATTATGAATGACGAACGCCTTAAAAATATACCCAAGATTATAGAAACACCCAAGGTTGGAAGTAAGGATAGGGACAATCTGCAACTATTAAAAAATTTTTGTAATTAAACAACAGTTTCCAGGAGTCAGGGGCCAGGGATCAGGAGAAGTCTTCATAAGTTCAAAGGACTATAGAAAAGTGTTCCTGACCCCTGACCCCCCAATCCCCGAAGACTGTTAAAATTCATCCTTGAATTGTAAATTGTAGGGTGATAAAGATAATAATAATGAAAATTTAATCAGGAGACAAAACAATGAAAAGAATCCTCGGGGTGTTCCTTTGCCTTTTCCTAATCATATCAATGTCCGGCCAGGCACAGGCGACAAAAGAAACAACAAAAAAGGAAACAACAAAAGAGATAAAAAAGGTGGCTATACTCCCCTTTTCGGTGCACAGCTCTGAAAATATAGACTATGTGCGAGCTGGTATATGGGATATGCTCTTTTCGCGAATTGCCGTAAGCGGCAAGATAGATGTCGTAAACAAGGACTCAACCCTTAAGGCGCTAAAGGAGGCGGGAAAGAAGGACCTCGCCCAATCCGATGTTTATGCCCTTGGCAAGAAGATGAATGTCGATTTTATTGTGTGGGGCAGCATCACAAAAATAGGTAACAGCGTAAGCCTGGATGGAAAGCTTGTTGATATCGCTTCATATAAGTCTTCGGTAGGTGTATTCGCCCAGTGCAAGGGCATGGATGAGGTAATACCAAAGATAGACGACTTTGCAAAGAGGATAGATTATCATATCCTTGGACTCGTCCCATCAACATTTGGTCTTCCGCCTGCTCCTCAGGTTATGCCTCAGCAACAGGCAGGGCAGTTCCCCCGTGAGTCTGAAATTATATCGAGAATGAAGGGGGGGCAAGGCACATACACCTCGGCAATCAATCCCGATTTTATAAACGCTGCCCAACCTATGCAGAGAAGAGGTTTCTGGATGAGTCCGAAGTATGCGGCAGAATTTAAGGGAATGGATATCGGAGATGTGAATAACGATGGTTTGAATGAGATTGTGGTTATCGATAATTACAACATCATGATATACCAGAAGAAAGAAAAAGACTTTAAATTGATCCAGAAAATTGCCGGAAAAAGTTATGACAATTACCTTTCCATTGATGTAGCTGACATTAATAAAAATGGTGTCCCCGAAATAATAGTAACAAGTATAAACCGCAATCTCCTGGGCTCATTTGTTCTTGAGTTTAAGGATGGAAAATTCAAAAAAATAGCATCCGATTTAAGATGGTTTCTGAGGGTAATTGATGTTTCAGATTCTCCTATATTGTTAGGTCAAAAGATGAATGTTGACAACCCGTTTGGCAACCCTATTTATAATATTGTATGGAAAAGTAGTGAATACAGGGAGGGGAAGAAGATGAAGATCCCCGAGGGACTCTCTGTCTATGGTCTGACCATCGATAATCTGGGAATAAGCAAGAAGGAGAGAATCATAGCACTGAACGAGTATGACCACCTCTGTATTTTTGAAAAGACAGACAAACCCATGTCCAAGATCGCTGTTATGACCGGAAGCGATGAATTCCTCTGGAAAAGCGATGATGTTTTCGGAGGAAGCAATAATGCTTTCGAGATTTTCGAGCAGCAGAAAGCTGGCGATGCAACTGAGAAAGACCTAACGTTTGTTAAAGTAAGAATACTCACATATGACATTAACAAAGATGGGAAAAAAGAGATCATCGTTGTGAAAAATTTGTCTTCGGTGGGAAGGATATTCAAGAACCTGAAGGTCTTCACATCCAGTGAGATATACGATCTTGAATGGGATGGTCTCGGCCTGCTGGAAAACTGGAAAACGAGAAAGATCAATGGATATGTAGCTGATTATCAGTTCAAGGACATTGACAACGATGGTCAAAATGAAATAGTCCTGGCACTCAATCTGACTGTCGGCGGCATGAAAACCAGAAAAAGTGTTCTGGTTGCCTACGACCTGAACATTCAATCACAGTAACGGTCCGCAGATGGACATCACACCGGATCTTGACATCTAAGCGGATATGATGATAAATATAACTCTTTGAAAAATCGAACCCATGGTTTATAAGAGCAATTTCCATCTTTGACGGTTTCGTAAAAAGTCGGATTTCGTTCCTCTCTGTCATTCCCGCGTAGGCGGGAATCCAGTTATTGTGAGGTGTTATAGACTCCCGCCTGCGCGGGAGTGACAAGATTTGGACTTTTTTACGAGTCCATCATTTTCAATATCGAAAATCCATGTTTCCAAAGCTCTCAAAGTGGCAGAAGAAAATTTGGTGATTCTGTGGCGGTGTAGCTCAGATGGTTAGAGCATACGGCTCATATCCGTAGTGTCCGGGGTTCAATTCCCTGCACCGCCACCATAAGAAATTAAAAAACTGGTAAATTTACCAGTTTTTTTTGTGTCAAATCTCAAGTATTTGAGAATAAAAAATATCTGACTTCATTTTTTTAATTGACACAAAAGCTTTCATATAGTATGTAGCGCAGCGATGAATGGCTGGAGATAAATTATTTATTTTAGATATTCCGAATTTTAAACAGATAGTGGAGTAAGTGGATGATGATGATAGCAGGAAGGGAACTGTAATTATGGAAAAGAAAGAAAAGATGATAGCATCTATCATTATGGTGGTCATGCTTGTAGTAGGTTTTGCCGGTTATGCTATGGTAGAAAAGAAATCTGAGATGCCGGTAAGGCTTTTATACAAGACAACTGCTGGAAAAGCCTTTTTTGACCACAAGACCCATTCAACCGACTATGAGATTGGCTGTACTGACTGTCACCACAACTATGAAGAAGGAGGAGGAGAGATGCCGCCACCCTGTATTGAATGCCATTATAAGGATGCAGATGTATCTCCCAGGCCGGAAGCATTTCATAGTCAATGTATTGATTGTCACAAGAAACAGAGCGGCCCGGTCAAGTGTGGAGAATGTCATTTCATGTAATTTGATAAGAAACATCTTTGTAAAGGATGGAATTATGATTAAAAAGTCATTTTTAGGATTAAAAAAGCCGGAATTAAAATATAACGTAGAAACGCTTCCTTTTGAGGACGTTCCAATTCCCCAGGAAGCTACCGTTTTTTTGAAAACAAACGGAAAATCGGGAGAAAAGCTTTTTAAGATTGGCGATGAGACCAAGACCGGTCAAAAGCTCAAAGCCTCTTCTGACTCACCAGAATATGTCATCTCTCCGGTAACGGGAAAGATAACCAGCATCTTTTCATATTCAGACGCATTCGGAGAAAATTATGATGGCATTAAAATCGAGTCAAGCGAAAGTGATGACTGGGATGATCAGTTCAAAGGAGAGGCAACTTTAGAGACCGCGATAGAATTTTTAGAATTCGCCCCCGGTAAATGTTCATTTCGCAAATTCAATGATGCCCCAGGTAAAATCGACACTATCATCATCAACGGTATGGATGTTGATTTGGGAATTACTGTCAATCAAGAAATCGTAAGGACAGATTCTTCCAAAATAAAAGAGGGAATTAATTCTCTTAAAAAAATTACCGGTGTAAGTAATTTCATTCTTGCTGTTCCGGAAAATTTATATGGAGAAGCAAACAGCACCGGAACTACTGTAAAATCCATACCTGCCACCTTCCCCAATGCCCTTCCGATAATGATCATAAAAAACGCTCTTGATAAGGTAGTTCCCGCTGGAAAGAAGCCTGAAGATATTGGAGTTGCTGTGATCAGCGCGGAAAGTGCAGTCACTGTTGGCGAGGCCTTTGCTACCGGGAAAATTCCCGTAACCAAGGCGCTATCCGTGGTAGGAAAAGATGGAACGGTCACCAATGTTAAGGCAAGGATAGGAACACCAATCGGTGATGTTCTTGCCAAATGCAATATTACTCTGGAGGAGAATGACCGAATAATCTTAGGGGGACCCATGATGGGAACCGCTACCTATTCAAAAGACTTCCCCATTGAGCCGAACACAGATGCTATTACGGTTCAAAGCGAATCCGATAGCGCCCAGGTCTCAGATTATCCCTGCATCAACTGTGGTGAGTGTGTAAGGGTATGCCCGGCGAAGATTCAGGTAAATTTGCTTTGCAGATTTGCGGAATTTGCACTGTATGAAGACGCTGAAAGGTACGATCTTGACTCCTGCATAGAATGTGGATTGTGTGCCTATGTCTGTACTGCGAAAAGGCCTCTTTTACAGTACATTAAATTAGCCAAACATGAACTCGAGTTAATAAAACTTTCGGAGGCAGTTAATGAATAATAAACTTATTGTTTCCTATGCCCCCCATTGGCACGACGGAAGCAGGATATCTACCAGAAATATTAATATAATGATAGCGGCGCTTCCGGCCCTATTTGTAGGATTTTCAATTTTCGGGATGCCTGCCTTAAGAGTTGTTGCCCTGTCTATCGGTTCTGCAATGCTTGCCGAGTTGCTTATAAATCTTGTCACCAGAAAAGACCTTACTATTGATGATGGAAGCGCCGCCGTTAGCGGGCTTCTTCTTGGCATGCTTCTTCCCGCCAGCGTACCATGGTGGCTGGTAGTGATTGGCGCCTTTGCTGCCATCATCATCGGCAAACAGGTCTTCGGAGGTATTGGGGCAAATCCTTTAAATCCTACCCTCGTTGGTTTTGCCATTATCATGGTTTCATGGAAAGGCCATTTAAATTTTGATGAGGCGCTTCTAAATTACGATCTCGGTTTTTATATGGCTTATCCTTTGGCAGCACTGAAGTATTTTGGAACAGCGGCAACTGACAAATATGACTTGATGAACCTTTTAATAGGAAAGCAGTCAGGAGGTATCGGCGCTGTATGCGGGCTGGGTCTTCTGATCGGCGGTGTTTACCTTATGTTGAGGGGATTTATCAGGTGGGAAATATCCCTCTCTTTTCTGGTTGGTGTTTTCATTACCGCTTTTCTCTTCAATATTGCCAACCCGGAAAAGTACGCATCACCCCTGTTTCACCTGTTAACAGGAAACGTTATGCTCGGGGCATTCTTCTTAGCTACTGACGATACAACCTCACCGGTTAATTTTATTCCCATGCTGATATTTGGACTGGCTTGTGGAATAATGACAGTCCTAATCAGGTGTACCGGATTGTATTATGATGGGGTGGTTTTTACCATTCTCCTTATGAACATTATCAATCCGCTTCTGGATAAAATCAGTCCGAAGGCTATTGGAAAGGTGGTAGAAAATGCGTGACATTATAAAGATGGTTATTGTCCTTGGTCTTATCGCTGGCGTTGCCGGGGCGCTTCTTGCCGGGGTGCGTATGGGCACCATGGAAAAGATCGAATACCAGGAACTTAAATATGTAAAAGGTCCGGCGATAATGGAAGTCCTCAAGGGATGCACCAATAATCCAATTAAGGATCGGTTTAAGTTGAAGTATGGTGAAAAAGAGATGAATTTTTTCCCGGCAGTCTTTGACGGAAAACTTAACGTGGTGGCCTTCGAAACCACAGGAGGCGGCTTTGGTGGAGATATTGGAATGATTATTGCCGTCAATTTAGAAAAAGACACCGTCACTGGCATCGGAGTTACTACACACAAGGAAACACCGGGAGTCGGCACACTGGTTCAGGATTCAGAATCCTTCAAGAACAGTGTTAAGGGTCTTTCGGTAAATCAGCCGATTAAAGTTAAGAATGACGGTGGCAAGGTGGATGCAGTAACTGGAGCAACTGTCACATCCAGGGGTGTTTGCGAAGGAGCCACTCGTGGTTCAGAGATTTACAGGAAACTTAAGAATGATATATTAGCGAAAGCGAAGGATATCAAGTAAGGAGAGTTACATGGACATTGCTAAGGAATTCACTAAAGGACTATGGGCGGAGATTCCACCGTTTCGTTTCGTGCTTGGACTTTGTCCCACACTGGCGGTTACCAAAACAGTGGAAACCGGCATCGGTATGGGTCTGATGTTGACATTTGTTCTTGTCTTTTCAAATATCCTCATTTCTTCATTAAGAAAGGTTATACCCTCGAGGGTAAGAATCGCATGTTTTATTGTGGTCATCGCTACCTTTGTTGTTATAGTGGAACTGGTATCGCAGGCATATACCTATGGCCTTTACCAAAAACTGGGGATATTTATACCGCTTATCGTGGTTAACTGTATCGTACTGGGTCGGGCGGAGGCATTTGCCTCTAAAAACGGGGTGGTTGCATCTATTGCCGACGGATTGGGAATGGGATTGGGTTTTACCATTTCTCTGGCTGTTTTGGCAGGAATTCGAGAGGTGTTCGGAGCAGGAACTTTTTACGGAATCAATGTTATGGGACCATCCTTTGAACCTTTTACCTTCATGGTCAGCGCTCCCGGAGCATTTGTCTGTCTGGGAATTATACTCTGCATCATGAATCTGTTTGGAAAAGCAAAAGATATGTAAGGGGGATTTATTTAAATGTCTGACTATCTACTTATGGCTGTTGGTGCAATCCTTGTAAACAACATCCTGCTGGCTCAATATCTGGGATGTTGCCCTTTTGTAGGTGTATCAAAACAGATGGATACTGCCGTAGGAATGACGGGAGGGGTTGTATTTGTATTGACCCTGGCCGGGCTTATTACCTGGGCAATTGACGTCTATCTTTTACGTTATTTTGACCTTGTCTATCTGAGAACAATCGTCTTTATCCTGGTTATCGCTTCTCTGGTCCAGTTTGTGGAAACTTTTCTAAGAAAGATGATCCCTCCCCTTTACAAGGGATTGGGAATATTCCTCCCTCTGATTACGACCAACTGTGCGATATTCGGAGTGTGCATCATCAATGTGCGGAAAGACTTTAATTTTATGGAGACCCTGGTGTTTTCAATCACATCAGCATTAGGTTTTGGCCTTGCTCTGATTCTTATGGCAGGACTCAGGGAAAGGATGGCCACGGCAAGGATTCCAAAAATACTGGAAGGCACGGCTATTACAATGATAACTGCAGGGTTCATAGCCCTGGCTTTCTTTGGCTTTTTGGGAATGGCTTAGTCGAGTATTTCATGAAAACCTGTTCTCGGCCATCTTGAGACAGGTGAAGCAAGGAGCAATTATATAAGTTAATCTGTGGGGTCTTATCCCAAATGATTTTGACGGAAGGAAATTGATCATGGTAGATGCTTTCATTTTTTTGTCGATTTTAGGTGCCATTTTAGCAGGTATGTTAGGTGCTGCCGCCATAGTATTTTATGTATATGAGGATCCGAGAATTGCAGAGGTGGAAGGTGTGCTTCCAGGCGCAAATTGCGGAGGATGCGGGTATGCCGGATGTAGCGCTTTCGCTGGAGCAATCGTTGCAGGTGAATCCTCCCCTGCTGGTTGTGTCGCGGGAGGTCCTGGCGTAACACAGACTGTAGCAGAGGTTATGGGAATGAAAGTTGCGGCAGTAGAGCCAAAATTGGCCTTTCAGACCTGCAATGGCGGCGCCCGGGCAGAAACGAAATTTAATTATCTTGGAATTCATGATTGCCGGGCATTGGCTCTTCTATATAAAGGTGATAAAAAGTGTGAGGTAGCGTGCCTGGGCATGGGAACCTGTGTAAGGAATTGCCCGTTCGGTGCACTTACCATGGGAGAAAATGGTCTCCCCATAGTCGATCTGGAGCTTTGTACCGGTTGCGGCAACTGTGAAAAGGTTTGTCCCACCGGTGCAATGAAGGTACAGAATTCTACTGATAAGTCTTTTCACTTCAATATGTTTGATGATCGCCTGGCACCCTGTCAGCAGACATGCCCTGCCGAGATTGATATTCCCAGATATATTGATCATATAAAAAATGGAAGATATGAAGAAGCAGTACTTACTATAAAGGAGAAAAATCCATTTCTCCTTACCTGTGGCCGGGTTTGTCCTCACCCATGTGAAGAAGTGTGTCGAAGGGCATTAGGTGACGACCCGGTATCTATCAACCAGTTGAAGCGCTTTGTAGCCGACTATGAAATGAATTCAGGTAAACACTTGCCCATTTCGGTAGCTCCGGACAACGGGCGCAAGATAGCTATTATCGGAGGCGGCCCCGGTGGACTCACCTGCGCTTATTATCTGAGAAGGCTCGGCTATTCGGTAACAGTATTTGAGATGCAACCAAAATTAGGCGGAATGCTCTACTACGGTATCCCTGAATATCGCCTTCCTAAAAAGATTCTTGACTGGGAGATTCAAGGGATTCTTAATCTCGGTATTGATGCAAGAGTCAACATGAAGTTTGGCGTGGATTTCGACCTGGAATCGCTGGTAGCAGCAGGTTATGAGGCAGTATTTATGGCAATAGGCGCCTGGAAATACAGTCCGGCCCGTCTGGATAAGGAAGAAGAAGTGGCAGGAGTTGAAGGTGCTACTGTCTTCCTGGAAAGACAGGGATTAGGTGTTCCCAATCCGGTAGGAAACAAGGTTGGTGTCATCGGTGGTGGAAATACTGCAATGGATTGCGTCCGGACAAGTCTCAGGCTGGGTGCGGAGAAGGTTTATTTAATTTACCGACGAAGTGAAAAGGAGATGCCGGCAAACCCGGAAGAGATAGAGGCAGCTCATGACGAAGGAATCGAATTTGTTCTTCTGTCCGCGCCTCATAGAATAGTAGAAGAAGATGGCAAACTCACCAATCTGGAATATTTGAGGATGGAATTAGGCGAACCTGATGAGAGTGGCAGGAGAAGACCGGTTCCCCTTGAGGGCTCAGAGACATTGATTCCCCTGGATAATCTGATTCTTGCCATTGGTCAGTATTCTGATCTTTCCTTCCTTGATACAAACCGGAGAATTAAAGACATAGAAAAGACCAAATGGAATTCCATCGTCACCGATTCAGAGACCAACCAGACTGCCATTCCCTACGTATTTGGTGGAGGAGATGCGGGCTTTGAGGGCCCCGGTATCCTGGTAGGAGCTGTTGGAGATGCAAGGAAGGCGGCAAGGGCTATCCATCTTTATCTCACCGGCGAGGATATGGATTTTCCGGATGGAAGACTCAAGCTGAAAGATACTATTCCGGGAACCATTTTTGACAGCATTTCCGGTATCGAAAAGAAGGGAAGGATCAAGCTATCTCAAATTGATCCGAAGACCAGGATTCATACTGTGGAAGAAGTAGATCTGACCATAACGGAAGAAGAGGCCCTGAAAGAAGCAAACAGGTGCATGAACTGCTGTCTCACCTGTTATGATAAGGACATTAAAGAGGCAAGCTAAACTATCTATAACGTTTGGATAGATACTTTGTGTGACGTAGTATGTAAATTAAAATAGAGAAAAGGGGGAATTTGGTATGAAAAAGAAGTTATCTTCAATGACGATTCTGGCTTTGACAGTTGTAATCCTTTTCGGTTTTGGACAGGCATTTGGAGGCATGTACAAAGCTGGAACTTACAAAGCCTCGGCACAAGGCAAGAGCAAGAAGGTCCCGATAGAGGTTGAGGTTACAGTCGATGCCTCAAAAATAAAAGAGATTAAAATCCTTTCACATAAGGAAAGTGTAGAAGACAAGAAATATGGTGAGGTAGTCACAGAGGCCCTTACCAAGTTTCCTGAGGCTATCGTAAAAGCAAATTCTATTGATGTTGACGCGGTTGCAAAGGCTACCATCACATCCAATGCGGTTGCATTAGCTGTTGCCAAGGCCTTAAATAAAGCGCTCGTCGTCTCTACAAAGTACAAAGCTGGAACGTACAAAGCCTCAGCACAAGGCAAAAGCAAGAAGGTCCCGATAGAGGTTGAGGTTACGGTCTCTGACTCAAAAATAAAAGAGATTAAAATCCTTTCGCATAAGGAAAGTGTGGAAGATAAAAAATATGGTGCGGTAGTCACCGATGCCCTTACCAAGTATCCTGCGTCCATTGTAAAAGCCAATTCCGTTGACGTGGATGCAATTGCACAGGCTACCGTCACATCCAATGCGGTTGCATTAGCCGTTGCCAAGGCTTTAGATAAGGCTCGCGTCAAATAGCATTGACGATTTTAAAATCATTGATTTCAGTAAAAAAAATTAAGGGTGGAGATCGGTCATTCTGGGCTATATGCCTCATGACATTTTTCTCCACCCTTGGTGTTTGTGCATTCTCTTTCTCCTTCCCTCTTCTGGCAAGAGATGTTGGAATAACAGGGGTGTGCCTCGGATCCACCTTCACAGGATATTTTCTTGCCAAATTACTGGTTGGTTGCTTAGCCGGAGTTCTGGCGGATAAGACAGGCCCGCGGCCGCTTCTCATTTTTTCTATCCTGCTCGGCACGTTAATTCCTCTGGGATATCTTTATTTCTCTCCATCAGTCCCGATACTTATGGTTCAATTGGGGTTAGGCATGGTTATCGGCATTATCAAACCGGTGAGCATGGCAGTAATCGGGATAGAATCCTCCGAAGAATACGGAGGAAAATTGTTCGGCCTGTACAACTCTTTTTTCTACGCCGCCATTATCGGTGGCCCCCTGCTTGGAGGCTTTCTCTATCACCCCAAAAATCCCGTTCTCATTATCATATCTCTCTTCCTTTGCATGCTGGCATCACTGCTGACACTTATTATTTTTCTTCCGGGAGACATTTCTCTGTCAAAAAGGGATAGCCGGAAGCCTGTTTTAGGCATAACGGCTGAAAAGAGTGGAGAGTTTTTCAACCTGTTGCTGGCAGTCGCCGGGAGGACCGCGGGAATAGCGGTAATAATTTCATTCTTGCCTATATTGATGGGTGAGAGGCTTCCCTACAACAGCTTGACCCTGGGGATGTTTTTCTCATTGCCGACTCTGGTCACCTGTCTCGCTTTACCTTTAAGTGGGAGGTTAGCAGATCGTTTCAACAAGATTTTCCTTACCCTTGTTGGAATGCTTATATGCGCTTTCTCTCTCCTTTTTATGGTAAAAGCACAGACACCAACAGGTATTATGCTTTTTTTGATTCTCCTTGGTATTGGTTCCGCAATTTCTATACCGGCATCCATGTCCGAGGCTGCAAATATTGGCAGTGAACAGGGCAAGACTATGGGGATTTTCTATGGAGCTGCCAATCTTGGTTTTATCTTCGGCCCCATTCTTGGAGGATTAGCCGTTAAAACCAAAGGATTACCCGGGGCTTTCTGGGTTATTGGGATAATAGGAGTTATTTCGTGTCTTCCCCTGGGTGTAAGCTTTGCCAAGAACATAATCCGCTTCCGGTTCAGGCACCTTGATTATATCGGTTCCTCAGTAGCAATTACACTTATACTTGTATTTTCATTAGTGACATTTTTAGGACCAGTCAGGGCTGTCGCAAAAGAACGATTCCGTTTTGCCGCCCTGGCAATGGGAACTTATATACAGCTTACTCTAAAAGCATCTGACGGAAATGTTGCCGAGCGGGCAGCAGATAGTGCATTTGAAGTCATCCACAGGCTGGAAAAGGATATCAATCACCGGTCTCCAACCGGTTCGATAGGAAGGATAAATAGTGCAGCAGGAGAAAAACCCGTTAGGGCCACTCCAGAGGTGTTTAAGCTTATTCAGAGGACCTTGTCATTTAGCAAAAAAAGTGGTGGGGTGTTTGACATTTCCGTAGGGGCTATAAGTATTGAACCAGAATATTACAGTAATTCTTATAAAGACAAAAAAAGTCTCGTCAATTACCGCCTTATTCAGCTCAACACCGAGGATGGGACAGTTTTTCTGCCAAAAAAAGGAATGGCACTTGATCTTGGTGGATTGGCAAAAGGTACAATCATCGACAAGGCGGTTGAGGCAATAAAAAAGAATGGTGTTTCTGCCGGTATTGTCGAAGCAGGCGGGGATCTCTTCTGTTTCGGCGATAAAACCTGGAATATAGGTATCGAACATCCCCGGGTGGAAGGACTGTCAGGTGTTATTCCTATCAGAAACATGGCTGTCTGTACGTCTGGTGATTATCGTCAATACTCATATTCAATTGAACAAACCAAGAGAGAACACCATATTATCGATCCCCAAAAAATGAGTTCGGCCATTAAAAGCATAAGCGTCACTGTCGTTGCCCCAAGTGCGGAACTGGCAGATGCCCTGGCAACCACCCTCTTTATTACGGGACCGAAAAAAGGGGAAGAGCTTATAAGAAACAAGTTTCCCGATTCATCCGCTTTCTGGATCCTTCCCGACCTGAAAACAGTCAAGACAGAAAATTTTCCTCCGTTTCTATCAGAATAAAAAATCTAATAAATCTGGATCATCTCCCGATTAGTTGAAGTTAATTAAGGCAAAATAAGTGCGTTATCTATAATTAATACCAGAGGGGTCAAGGGGTCAAGGATTCAAGGATTCGAGTGAAATGCTAAAAACTACAAAGAAGGGTACAAGGATTCAAGGGTTCGAGTGAAAGGAAGAAAGACAACCCTGGATTACATTAGGATGCTTTATATATTTTATGGTTCTGTTTGCGAACTGGAAACGCAAATATTATCAGCAGGGGATTTGGATTTAATTGAAAAAGGTGTATTGGGTAAATTAAAAAAAGATATAGCAGAAAGCAAAAGAACGTTAAAGGTGCTGATAAAGTCTCTAAA
>JAUSPI010000042.1 GCA_030655775.1 Syntrophales bacterium | reverse complement strand
GTCCCGGAGGATTTATATGGGTGGGTGGACCGGCAAGCTGGACAGGGACGATTCCTCCGGATTTCGCGGGTGTGCACAACGGCTCTTTTTCAGGAACGTATCAACCGCCACCCGGAGGGACAGGAGGCCCACCGCATGTATACACGTGGGAAGCGGATACAAAGGCCGATGTTGTTTATTTGAAGACAGAGACAGAAGTTACCATTCCTGCTGATCGCACAAGAAAAAAACTCGGCGTTGGGGAAAAGGTTACTCTGACACTGAAAGGAGCAGATAATTCGGTTGCATGGTCATTATCATCAGGTTCAGGATCAATAGACCCAACGTCCGGCAGTTGGACCAAATTCACTGCACATGAAAGAGCATCTGGGGCGTCAGTCACGGCTGCGTATAAGGGTAAAACATACACCGCTAATTTCTCGGCAGTTGAGCCAAGTGGAGTAATGATGGAACGAGAGCCCGGAACAACAAACTGGCACATAAACGGAACAGCATCTGCAGGGTTCAAAGGTCGGCCTTATATAACTCCAAATGATGTTTCCTTCATCAATATTGAGATTAGGGAGCAATCGTGCATAGGCATAGGGATATTATACTAACCTGAACGGTCTCGTTCATCCTGTTGGAAGTTGGGCCTCTGTTGGCGCTGGTACTACCATAAAGCCTAATAAGCTCAATGGAGTGGATACTGTACAAAGCGGAAGTGGAGCCCCACCATTTTTAAATGGCACATTCACATGGCCAATACCATGGGAGTTTCGAGTCGGAAGTGGAAATGCGAAAATTTTCAAGACCGTAACACACTATCAAGAAGCGGATGACACCGGCAAAGTTACTATAAGTAAAGGCGGTTTTTCTGTGAGCAAAAATGCCGATGATCCAACGTCTGGATATTAAAAAATGAATAGATTATACGAAGTAGAATCTAATAGGAGGGGAAAATGAGAATCACTACGATTGTTTGTCTTTTAGTTTTTATTTCTTTTGCTTTTATAAGTCTGGCCAAAGACATGGGAAGCAACGAAAGCACAGAGAAACTCACAATGAAAACTATGGAAATCAAGACAAAAGAAATTAACGGTAATTTGGTCAGATTACATAAAGAGAGGGATGTTCAAATCATTGAACAAATGATCGGCAGTCTGACCAGCCTGCAGAAGCTTGATAAACTAAGCGTCGAGGAATGGATCGAGGAATGGCCAATAGCACGTAGGATTCAAGCGGAACTTTGGTTTAAATTGCATGAGGCAGTAGAGAAAGAAATCGACAAAAATTTTGATTTTACCTCTGCTCCCCAGATAAATATCGCAGCTCCGGGTCCATATCCGTCGGGAACAGCGCCCGAATCGATAAAAGAACCTGAACTCCGCAAGGAATATGAAAAATCCTTCGAAGAAAACAGGAAAAAGGCAAGCGAATACAATTTTCAGTATCGTCTTCGTAATGTAGAGAAAGACCTATCTAGCCAACTGGAATGTTTTTTGGTGGAAGTATATTCACAACCACCTCAGTCGATTGATGAGCTTCGGAAAATGATGGATATGTACAAAATAAATGAAAAAGTAAAGATCAGAATACTGAAAAAATTATCCGAGTAGTTAAAGATGCTGTGGCAAACACAAACGGTGATGATAAAGTCATACAGTACCTTCTCAGACCAGTAACGAATGAAGCCTTAAATGCAAGATGCCACTCATACCCTAAATGTATTATATCGCTAAATTAAGATTTAGATTCATTATGAAAATGACGCTTCAGCATAAAATGTTCTTCTGGGTGATTTTTATTTTACTGTTAGCTAAATGTGCGAACGTTTCCTTTTGTGCAGAGCAAGACTCTGTTTCGCTTGACAAGCAACTAAATGAACTTATAAACCTTGCAAACACAGGCAAGACAAATGAGTTTTCCGAAAAAGTTAAGGCTTACACGGAGAAAATGAAAGCGCATTCTGCAACAAATTGGGAGAATGTTTGTTCAGAGCAAGAAGCCATTACTGTGTTTGACAGGAAAGTAATACAGCTTGAAGAAATTTGGGAGGCAGGCAAGACAAATGAGTATTTCGAAAAAGCAAAGGTTATTGCACGAGATATAAGAGAGCATCCTGCTAAAAATAATCTGAACGGAGTCGCCGCTAAACTGCTTAACAAACTCATGGCCAAAAAAGTCAGTATCATTGATATTCACAACAACGATCTTTATGCAATGGATTATCTTGCTTGCCGCTTGCTTTCAAACGACAAGGTATCCATCAAGGAACGCCGGATTAACGCGCTATTGCTCTGCCGTTTCTTAGGTAAAATACGGAAAGAAATCATACCGAATTTTAAACGAAGGCCCGTCATGCGTAACGTAGTTCCACCTATTGATGTCCCAAGAGCAACGGCAGGTATGAGTCCTGAAGTAATTACTAATCTTGTTTTAAGAGCTCAATACGAAGATGCTATTCGGGAGAATCGAGAAAATAATCTTATGAATTCAAGGCAAGCTGAATTGAGAAGCATAGAAAGGGAAATGAGCAAGCCAATTATTAATTACATAATTGAGACCTTCCGCGGCGATGTCGCCGAGATGGGTGGTAAACAGGCCGTGATTATGGATAACATGATTAAGACGTTCCGTGGCGATGATGCTTCCATCGGCCTTCTTGCTGAATGTATTCAAGCTACCAATCTTACAGACAAAGAAAAGGAAGAAGTATTAAAAAAGGTTGGCGTCAAACGACCAAAGCAGGGAAAAGCAACGGGGATAGATCAGTGAAGGACCAAAAAAAACAGGTCCTACGGATGAGTTGGCGATTTATAATGTTCGTAGCCATCCTGCTGGCGTGGGCGGATATCGCTCGAGGTTACAAGGTCGGGCCGCCGTTGAGCGTGGAGAAGCTCGCCGCCGAGTCGGACATCATCTTCAAAGGCACGGCGGTCTTCGGCGGGCTAGTGCAGGATGAATGGTTCAAGCCGTATTCGAATTTCGTTGCCCAAGAGACGCAGTTCAAGGTCATCTCGGTCATCAAGGGAGGCCCGCCGGGCGCAATGCTTCAATTCCGTCACTACGACAAGAGCCCGCGACGGATGGGCCATTGTGTCCAGCCGCAGTATTACCATTTTCAGAGCAACCGGACGTATATTGTGTTTGCCAAGAAAACAGAGCGAGCAGGCGTTTACCGCCAGCTCTGGGTAAACCATAAGGGCATGGAGGATCAAGGGGTGTTGTTATGCTCCGATGATCAGCCGGTAACAGCGCCGACCGTAAAAGAAACGCTTTGGAATGAATTGACAGTCATGCTCAGAAGCGATGATGTCAGCAACGTTACCTATGCCATACACCAACTCGACCAGATGAGCGGTGGAGGTCATCGTTTCGAAAACACGCAAGACTTCGATCGCACGAACGTACTGGCAGTCGTCCACGACTTGATGGAGCACTCCGCTTCGGAGGTTGCACAGGCAGCCATCGTTGTGGTCGGTTCGCACAATCCGTACCTTTCAGATGAACGCACGGTTTTTTGGTTGGCAACTGTCGGCGGTGCTGAAGCACCCGGCATTGGTAAGATGGATCCGAAGATGAAGAACACCGGCGGAGAACTCTATGAGAAGGACTTGGTGATCATCGCCGACAGCAATGCCCCGGCAGAAACGAGGGCCCTGGCTATCCGTGCCTTGGGACTTGTACGCAAACCAGTGCTGCGTGAAGCAATTAACTATTGGTTGGCTGATTCAGAGCCGGCAATACGCGCGTCCGCGACGGTGCTGTTGGCGGATTATCCGGCACCGGAGACAAATCGGCGTCTGATCGCGCTTGCCAGCGATTCCGCGCCAGAGGTTCGCGCCGAGGTCGCCCGCGCCATTGGCTACTCACAGCAAAAGGAACTGGCGAATGTTCTTGGGAAACTGCTGGCTGACAAAGATGCCAAAGTTCGCAAGACGGCGGCAATGAGTCTGCTTTCGTTTTCCCCTAAGAACGAGGGAATCGCGGAGGTCTTGCGGGCTAATCTGGAGAATGCGGAGTTCCAGCCGCTTTTCCTCAATGCTCTGGCAAGAGAGAATCCAGAGCCTTATCGCGACGGCTTGGCGCGAGCAGTGGAGGAAAAGACCGAACCAACCAATTGGTGGGGCGGGACGGCGCCAGCATTCGATGCTTGGGATATTCTTTTCAAATACATCCAGCATCAACCGGTCGACTCTGTGCGCTCCGGCAAGCTGGACCGCTATCTTGACGCGATAGAAAAAGTGGGCAACTACTCGTCTTCTGAACCGCGTGACATATATGCCTTCTACGTCCAACGCGGCATGTCTGAGCTGGCAAAGAAATTCCGGGAGAAGGCGAACAAGGCAGCCTCGTACGACCTTGACTACTTTTTCAAGCAGGTTGATCAGAACCCTTCGCTTTACAAGCGAGAGTAGTCATGTGAGTTTGCTATTAATTAATTTTCAGGATGGTAGTGTCAATGATTTCTCGCGCTTTGACAGATACCGTTGTCCTTCTTATTCAGGATGATTTTCGATGACTGAATTATGTATTAAATTCGCGCTAACTTTATTGCTATGTCTTTCCGCTTGGCTTCCGGCCATTGCCGGGAACCAATCCAAGGAAGCGAAGAAAGCCAGTCTCTGGGAAGAACTGATGTTCGGCCATATACGTAAAATGGCGGAAGGAACATTCAGTAAAAATGATCTCGCCGCCTGCGAAGATTTTCTGGCTAAAGCGGAACCTGTGGATCGTCCGAGATGGCTTGTTATCCTGGCGCGTTATCAGAACATAGTGGAGCATGATCCGTTGGCGGCCTTGAAGACGGTGGCGCCGGTGGTGATCGGAGAGGATAAGGCGCGGCAATGGCAGATGGCTCAGGCGGATGTGGAACAAAAGGAAGATCAAAGAGGCAAGACCACCAAGCCCAAACGCGGCGGGGCAGGAACCAGACCGGTGCGTTTGCTGGCCCCGTTTCCGTCTGTGGCGGAATGGTCCTTTGATCCCATTGACGCGGAATGCGCCGTGGAGGCTTCACGTGCGCATCTGGCCTTGAAAGAATATGAGACAGCCATGGAGCAAATCAGCTTTATGGGGCCGAAGCTGGAAAA
>JAUSPI010000041.1 GCA_030655775.1 Syntrophales bacterium | reverse complement strand
GAACGATATCAAAACCATACCTGGCCATAGAAGTGGTATCTCCCTGAAATATTTCTTTATGCTGGCTGGATCAGAAGATCTGATCAAACCGGACAGGTGGATTAAGAAATTTATAGAGGATGCTTTCACATGGGCAAGGGACGAAGGATACGCTACGATAATCAGAAATAAAGTCAATGATCGAGAATCTCAGTGGCTGTTATCCGGAGCTTGTGATGAACTGAAATTAAAGTATCCGCGCCTGACCCCCAGATTGCTTGACCATGAAATATGGAAGTATCAGCGGAGCAAGAGCAAAAAGGGGGAAAGGGGGAACAAGCATTTGAATCAAAAGAAGGGTGGTAAGACTTTTGTCGGAACACGCAATGACCCAGGCATACCGCTTGTAGGAAGCCGCACAGAAAAAATTGCAGGCCGGATAGTCTGTCCAGATACGGACAGACTGGAAATAACCATTCGTAAGAATCAAGGTCATGGACTACCACTAAAACACCGCCATAGAGCTGCCATAAATCTCTTGATAGGTGGTGTAACATACGAGGCTGGTGTTCGGATCACAGGGCAAGGTATCCCCTGGATTTGTCCTGATCTGCGCGATTCGATAGGTCAAAAGATGCGTCTTGCCGATGCTCTAAGAAAATCCGGCTTTGAAAAGGGAGATAAAGTTTTTATTATGAAAAGCAAGAGTCAAAATTTTAACACGTTTCAACTTAAACATGGCACGGAGGGTTCTGAGATGTACTGGTGGAAAATAGTTTCAGAAAAAGTCTCTGGGGGGAATATATTGTTCACCCCAGGAAGAGGCATGAAAGGCTTAAACAAGAAGTCCTTTGAGATAACCGAGAACAGTGCAGATATTATACGTATTCTTAGCGGGGAATCTACGATACCTCTTGAAAGGGAGTGCTTTAACACAATTGAAGAAGCATTTAAGGAAAATCCTTCTCTTCAGTTACGTGTCGCCGCTTTGAGAGATAATAAACCTCTTGAGGGAAGTGCAGACGAGTTGATTCGCAATGCAACGGGTTCCCAACTCGCTCGGGGAAATTATGTCTGCTCAATCCTCGAATATTGCGGGCTGGTTCAATACAAAATGAAGGGGAGAAAAAAAGTAATAGTGTTGCCCGGAAAACCGTAGAGGAGGACTTTATGAGATCAGTTTCAAGAAAAAGGCTTATATTATTTTTACTTACGTGTTTGTTTATCTTCGGCTGTGTGACCAGCGCGAAACACTTGAAGAAGGTTTCTATTGGTATGACAAAAGAAGAAGTGGTTGCGAGATTGGATGAGCCAACTGTTGTCCGCGGCGCGATTAAGAACAAGTTTAGCCAGGTCGTGGAAGTTTGGGAATATAAACTGGCGTTGCCCTCTTCAGATAGTCCCGGTCAGATAATCGGCAAGAGCGCCTTTACTTGCATTACGTTTGGTATTGGTGCGGCTACCTTCAAAGGAGAACGGCGAGATTACTGGCTATACTTTATTAATGACAAGCTGGTTCAATGGGGACAGGCCGGTGACTGGCAAAGGGAAGCGGACAGAATTTACGAGTTTAACTTCAATCCGCAACCATCTATCACAAAATAAATCAAATCATAATATCTTGTGTTTGAAATGCCAGTTCAAAAATCCAAGACAATTACTATCCTTGATCAATTCTATCAAACCAAAGATTTAGGATAGCCATTTTATACCTTGATCATTATTGTCAAATCTAAAATTCAACATAACTTTATTATATACGTAACAAAAGATAAGGCTCATTAATTTAATCTCTCCGATTTATAAGACTGATGCTACTTATAGATGCCCCCCCGAAGCGAGGCAATAACCGCATTCAGGGTCTCGCTCTGACTCTCTTCCTGGATACGCTCAATCGCGTATTCCAAAGACGCATCCCCGAACAAGACATAGTAATTATCGGAATCAGCATCAGCGTGAATATCGGCTGCAACACTCCTGTCATAGACAACACAAGGCACTCTGTTAATCCCGTATTTACTGAAAAGTATCGGATCAATAATAATGGAAACGGAATAGACTGACCCGTCTGGCTTTAAAACAATTTTCTGTATAAACTTTTGAGTCGGCGCAATCTTCTTTATCCCCCCCACAAAACCCCTCATGACCATTTCAATATTCGAATCACGAAGCCTGTCCAAGGCATGGACATAGTTCTTTAAGGTCTGTTCAGGCATTGACGAAGAGATAAAAACATATATCCGCTCATTCAGGGGTAGCGTTCCAGTACCGTATGTCTCACCATCAGGTAGTTCGGAATATGCTTTCCTGGCTCCCTCTATCTGATCTTTAAAGATAGTGGCTTTTAACCGTTCGACTTCTGCATTACATTTCTTCTGAAAAGCCTCGGACTCATAATACTGTTTCGTCTGTGTCGCGTATTTCCCGGCCATGTCTTTGTGCTTGTTTTCGGGAACCTTCAAGTTATCAAAGAGATCATTTGCGCTCTTTTTAATATCCCTTATTGAGTTCATATTAAAATCTTCAACGTTCTGTTCCACCCAGAACTCGCCATCCACATATATCGAGACCTTTTTTATGGAAGAATCAATGGCAATCTCTCTCCTGACAGCTACCTGCATACAGGTCTTTCCTGTGGATTCGAGGTACACGTTACTACCCTCTACCTTCTTCACCTCATAACAGGGAGAGGGCATTTTCAGGTAGAATCTCCTTGTTTCTGATGTCCACGCCGTTGGGACAAAAAGGAATGTTAAAAGGATTAAAACAGCTAAAATGCGCAGCAAGCCCTTTTTCTGAACAGCATCCATACGAAATTATCTCCTATAAATGGTGGATTTTTTCCGTATCCCCAGAGCAGGTCCGTTTGGCCGAAAGGACGACACCACCAGTCCCGCACGGGTTTTGCAATCTGAAGACGGTAATTATGTTTGATCCATATTGGTGTTGGTACACACCCGCAAAGAGCGATTCCAGTATCGCAGATCATGAGTTGCCTGGAGAGTTTATATACCATTCTTGCCGCCACTGAAGAGGCTGATTTCAGCTCATGGTCATCATGAACATGTCCGGTAAGGGGATAAGCGCTTGTGCTTCCTATACACCAGAACAGCGGGCTGGCAGAGAAACCGACGGCAGTGGAAACGCTGTCCACCACACAGGCGAGCGCGGCAACCGGATTGGCAAAAAGCAGAGATTCAGGATTCAGGATAAAATTAAGAAGGTCGTTCTGCCACAGTGGATCAACTTCGGTAATGTAGGCAACATCTATCCCGCTTAACTCAAGACACATAAAATCAACCAGTATCTCCATTGCCGTCCAGACAGGAAATATCCAGTAGTGCGCCTGAAAAAAGCTCTGTGAACTCTTACCCTGCGTGGTGGGGGTTACAGATGCTCCTCCCAACCATCCGCCTGTAGTAGAGCCTATAGAAAGTCCCCCAAAGCTTGGAAAGCACCAGGGGTCCTTTACCGTTTCGATCATGCGGGCCGGTTCCCAGAAACCAATCGGTATCCCTATTCTATAAAATGGTGGAATGGGAATGGGGCAAACGCAAACCGGCAGCTTCACCGGAAAAGGGTGATCGTTCACGGCAGGGCCTGGCATTACTGTTATACCGGCAATTTTCATCGGAAATATACAATGCCAGCATAAATCGGTTATTGGATTTATGGGAAGTCCCGGTTTACAGATAGCCTCAGCCTTGCCACCCGACAGCAAAATACCCAAGAAAATCACTACTAACACCAATCGTCTAAACATAATTTAACTCTCTGACTCCGGTATTTGAAATTCCTTCACTTCCATAAACACGCCATCTTGATGCACCACCGACGGAACAGCCTTTAACTTAAATTTATCCACGATTTTTTGATCTGCGTAGAATACCGGTCTATCCAGTTTTTTCATCAAATCCGAGTAAGAACCGCCAACCAGTAAAAGCATGGCCTTGAAATCCTTGTCATACCCGGACTCCTTAAACCACTTCACCTGGTCAGTGTCGTCACCGTTAATAATAACAAGGATTGTCGGCATCTGAATATAATCAAGAGGATTAAAGGTGTATCCCTTGGGGTAGAGAATGCCGCCTTTCCCGTCAGGGATATCGAACTCAAGCGTATAGGTCACATCCACATGAAAATTCCTGTCTTGGGTTGCTCTTGGCAGTGAAACGAGCCCTTTTGGTTTATATTCCCTGATCAACTTTTCGGCTTTTTCCCTGCTGAACACCTTATTCCAGTTAACCTGTTTTGCCCTTTCCTGGAATGCTACCAGGGCATCTTCCTCCGCTATTTTGTACGTTACGCCAACTGTTCCCAGATTGATTGCAAAAGACGGGGAAGCGCAGAGGAAAAACAATGCCAGGGCTAATATTCTGCTAATAGTTGTTATAGTAGTCATTTATCTTGTTTTCTACCCCTTCTTCTATATTCGTTTTCATCTGGCCCTGTATATCGCTTATGAACTCGCTCAGATCTACCCTGGAGAAATCAATCATGGAGAACTGTTCAGGGGTGAACCCGACACAGTTAGGAGATTCAGCAGATCCCCAGTTTCCCCCGGGCTGGAAGTTCTGCAGCTGTCCCCTACCCTGCTCCTGGATGATTCTTCCGAGTTTGCTGTTAAAACAGCAGTATGTTTTTGCCGTCTGCACACAACCGATAAACTTCCACTTCTTGGCGCAATACTCTCCGACATAATGACATCTCCCCGCCTGTATCGCCTGTACAGTCCTCCCCGCTTCCTCACCACACGCTTTTTTTACCATTAAAAAGCTTCCTTCCGAGGTATCGCAGCAATTAAAAAACATGGTCTGGATTCCAGAAGGTTTGCACGTGCCGCCCTTACCGTTGAATATATAAACTATGCCTTCGCACACGCCAGTTGCCTCATCAATCGAACCGTCATTCTGGTAGCTTGTTGTGTCAGCTTCTTCGCCTGTATCCTCAACAGCGGCAATGGGATCGAAGCACTCATTTGGAGAGCATTTTTTTATGCCTGTTTCGGGTTCGGGTAAGCAGGGATATGCCCCATAAGGGCATGTTCTGTAACCTCCATCACATCCGTTGATCTCCTCGTTGTATGGCATATCTCCGGGGCACATGGGATATGCCCAGCATAGCCTTGTTGAGGGGGAATACTCGGATGTATCAGGACAATCATAAATAGCGTCAATCGAACACTGATTCAAAGTTATCGAATATGCGGCTCCTACCGGGCATGGAGGGTCAAGCAAGCATTTGTTCTGATCGCTGTTATAAGTATAGGTTTCAGGACATATTTCTGAAGCAGACAGTCTGCACAGGTCTATTGAACTATCAAAATAGCCGTAATCGCAGACGGGATCACTCTGGCATATTTGGATGGAACTGTTATATGTATAATCCGCAGGGCAGGAATAAATACGAGACAACTGGCATTTATCAACTGATGTATCCAGTGTGCCCGAACTGTCGCATGTTGCATTTGCCTTGCAGTATCCTATTGCCGAATCGTAGGTATACCCTGAATCACAGTTATATGTTGGTGCATACTGGCATTTATCTACCGAAGTGTTTAGTGTTCCGCCGCTTGAACAGGAAGCATTCGCAATACACAGACTGCCGGATTTTGTGTATCCTGACGGGCAGGTACTTGTACATGCTACGCTTTGCGAGCAACTACCTTGACAGGTTGAAAGAGCTGAATAAGATGTGCCGGTGAGGGAGCAAATATATGTTATGATCTGGTCATACCAGCTCTGAAATTTATAAAAATAAGCATTACAGCCACCCTCGTCGTCCGAAACCTTATTTTCCCAGCAGCCACGGTACGTTGATCCGGCGGGCGCAGTGTTTCCGGGGCACTGGTTAGAGCCAGGAGCCTGACAAGCCTGGGGCAACCCCATACAGTCACCACCCTTGCACCAACCCCACCCACCTCCTGCGCAATTGCCCTGAAAAACATAATCACCGGGACAATTACAATTACATCCGTAGCAGCCCGTCCAATACCACCAGCACGAGTGCGCGGCCCCCTGCTCGGTATGCTGTGTGCATGTCCCTGTCTGCACACAGGCGGAATTGCACGTTGACTGACTTGAGTATGTGCCCCCATTGACAGAACAGTACCACTGAACCGTCATTTCACATCTGTTCGTACTCGCATTGTATGAACTTCCACTCGGGCAGTCAGGATCTTTTTCACATTGTTGACTGGATGAATTATAAGTATATCCGCTTGGGCAGGTGGTCGAGGTCACCGCTTTCAGGCAGACGTTGTAAGTTGTATTATAACTGGACCCACTCGGGCATACAGGATCGGCCTCGCACTTATCAATTGAGGAATTATATGTATATCCACTTGGACAGGTGAGAGTGTATGCGACTTCGCATTTATCGCTGATGGAATTATAAACGC
>JAUSPI010000040.1 GCA_030655775.1 Syntrophales bacterium | reverse complement strand
TGGTACATAATCACGCAGCCGCTGACATACTGACCTTACGTTACCGGTATCTCTTGACCATCCGGACTTTCGTCGGGTATTGGGTACCGCGGCAAATTCTAAAAAGTGGTTCAAGGATATCACGAAAGGGCAAGCATTGGCTGAGATTGTTGCGCCGTGTCTTGAAGAAATCTCAGCAACACCTTTAGCAAAAGAACTGATTAAGCTGAGAAACTGGATCGATGTCTGATGATGTTGATACAGAGATCGGGCGGCTGGCTGGCAGTCTTGAGCGCGGTAGCATAATTGCCGCTGCCGGATGTGGCAAGACTGAACAAATAGCTCGTGCCACCAAGTTTGCCGTGGGGCGCAGGCTCATCATGACTCACACCCATGCCGGCGTCGATGCGCTTCGAATGCGTCTCAAAAAATACGGAGTTCCCAATATTAAATTTCGTGTTGATACAATTGCAGGTTGGTGTCTTTGGTATTCGACATCATATCCCAAGCGGTCAGGTCTGGTCAATCTTAACCCAAGAACAAACGCGGAGTGGAATTCTGTCTATGAGTCGGCTATTCGGCTGATAGAGAGCGGTGCTGTCAGTAATGTATTAAAATCGTCTTACTCCGGCGTGTTTGTTGACGAGTACCAAGATTGTACTACCCTTCAACATCGAGTCATCCTTGCAATCGCTGACCATCTCCGGGTGTGCGTATTTGGTGATCCCCTTCAGGCCATTTTCGACTTTGCAGGCCAGGAGCCCGTCGACTGGGTCACGGATGTTTTTCCTATTTTCAAGAAAAGTGGGGAGTTGACCAAACCCTGGCGCTGGTATAAGTCTGGAAACATAGATTTGGCAAATTGGCTCGAAAATATCCGCCACACTCTTGAAGCGTATGGGACCATAGATCTTACGGGCCGTCCGGAGTGTGTTAGCTGGGAACGTCTTCCCAGTGACCCACATTTTCAGCGGTCCAAAATCATTGGCGCCTGTAAGGACATTTTAGGTAAAGCAAGCAATGAAAGAATCGTTGTAATCGGCGATCCGGCAAGCATAGACCGCAGAGCAGCGCTTGCTCAGAGTCTTGCAAAGGCCGGGTACTCCAATATTGAGCCGTTAAGCTGCAAGCACCTCTATGAGTTCGCTACAAAACTCGAAGAGACCGAAGGACCAGCTCGACTTGAATGTGTCTTGGATTTCATTTGTGCCTGCATGACTGGTGGAGAAAAAGCGGAATTTCTTTCTTCAGTTAAATCCCATCAGAACGGCGGAAAACGTGGAGTCACCAAGTTCGGTGATCTGATCAGCCTCGGTGTCGCGCTAGTCGATAGTCCTACAGATGAGTCTGTACTAACGTTGATGAAAGGATTTTATGAGCTGAAGGCGACCAACCTGTTCCGACCAGAAATGTTTTTTGCAATGCGCTCGGGAATTAAAAACAAATCGTTACGCGGAGCATGCAAGTTATCGGATGTTATCTGCGAAGTACAGAACCGCACCAGGCATGCAGGACGCAGACTCGGGAAGCGAAGCGTCGGCAGCACTCTGCTCGTAAAAGGGCTTGAGTTCGACCATACCATTATTATATACGATGGGAATATGAGTATAAAAGATTGGTACGTAGCCCTCACTCGCGCAACAACCAGTGTGACAATTCTCTCTCCCTCTGAATATATATCGCCGAAAGCTGCACAAAACGCGGCAAAACGGCGCGCCACGCGGTGAACATTATGTTGGGAAGAAAGATATGAAGAACTACCTTTGGATGGCTATGGGACAGGCTTTGTTTTTTTTGCACTTATGATACTGTTAATAAAACCAACATTTCTTACGGTAATTCACAATCACAGGCAAAAGGCCATATACAACAGTTGTAGGTGCTATACGTAACTGACAAATTCAACTTTCTCACTGGTCATTTCTGCGCATTACGAAGTGAAAGCTGCTACAAAAGTTCATCTGGTGCAAGTCACTGATATCCCCGCTACCGGATGACCCGACCCCCCGGAACAATACTCCAGATGAAGAAGCATTTGAGGAAGGGCGTTCAAGCCTTTTGTTTTCTTTAAAAGTCCGGGGGAAATATTTGCCGTTGCGATCCCGTATTGAGGAATTTTCAGCTAAAATAATTCTCAACAGGGGGAAACGCAAGGCACAAATGGCAGCCCGAGAACGGCTGCCATTTCGAATCCTTTGCCTTTAGACGTGAATAAGGCACAAATAGATTAAAGGGCAACGTAGAGACCTGTTATTTATTGTGTAGCAACTATTAGTCAGATGGAGGGGTTAACACAATCTGTCCATTTTTTAAATTCTCCCGGACAGGGGGACATCTGGACACCCCCTAAAGGGGTGTGTCCCTGTCTGTCCCCCTAACTGTCTTGTGACGTGTCCCGTCATTGTCCCCTGTCCCTTGCGGGCCAGCAGTAATCATCCAGTGTTTCAACCAACCCGGAAACCTGGAGTGCATAAACGGCACGTTGGAAAGCCTTTTTCTTTGATCCGGGTTCGGTTGAGGCTGAAATACCCTTCGAGTAAGCAATTTTCCTCCAGTCGTTAATGTGCACCTTAAGATCGTCCTTGTCAGATTCTTTTATTGCAGTCAGAAGAGCGTCATAAGCAATTTTGTAAGATGGTGCCAGTGGTTTCTTGCCTTGTACCGACCTGCCTGTTTGATGCAGGACACATGAGGTCACGGCCTCACCATCTTCCCGGTCAATTAATTCATCCAAAGTGATAATTTCAGGCTTAAAGGAAATTGACGGAGGCGGTTCATGGTCTTTCGTCTTTGTATTTGTAAGTGCGCAGACACCATTTACATTCTTTATAAGACTATATTCCCAGTCCAGTGCAGCACGTAACGCCGAAGAGCCGCGTCCCCTGTCTTGATTTGTAATACCATTGTGGTGAATAATTAGAACAGTACATTTATATTTTATACGGAGTTGCGCATCAACAATGTTCACGAAACGCGTCATGTCTGCCGTAAGGTTTTCATCTCCTGGGCCAAAATTTCTGTTGAGGGTGTCGATGATAATCAAAACAGGGGTTCCGTGCAGTTCCAGCAATTTGTCAACGGCCAAAATCACCTCCCGTGCAGAGCTTTCGTCAAGGAATTGAGCGGGTCGGTCAGATACAAAAAATGGGACACCTTCGAGATAAATCCCGTGAGACTTTTCCCAGGCTTTCAGTCTTTTCCCAATCCCTGAAAGCCCTTCACCTGCTATATAAAACACCGTCCCTTGTACCTTCACCGGATGCCCATGCCAATCAGTTTTGGTAGCGATACATAGTCCCATGTCCAACGCCATGAATGATTTCATAGAACCAGGTTCGCCGAATATCTGGGCAAGAGTCGGTGTGTCCAGGTAGTCTTTAATCAACCATTCAGTAGGAGCTGTACGGGAATAAATGTCGCTGATCGACAGGAAGTGAAATCTATTATGGGGTTTTTGCCCGTCCGCTTCCCTTACCTGTTCTTCGAATTCATCTCTCATGATATATGCCTCCCCTCAGCCGATAACCAAAGTAACCGTTGATATTGCCCCTTTTCTTCTCGATAATGGCCTGGCAAGCGCGACAGACGGGCCGGATTGCTACAAGCTGCATCAACGCCCAGGGGGGCCAATAGCCGGTCGTGTAAGTAGCCCCTTATATGTGTTTGCCAGTCTTCTGCGCATTCCACCTTTGCCCTCTTTTGAACGTCAATCCAAGCATGGATGCTTTTTCCACCGGAATGAATCAGTGCAACAACGGGGAGTTTTGCGGAGCTCCAAAACTTTAGCTGCTCTATCATTGATATGTTGTCGAATTCAGCGAGGTAATTCAGATATGTTTTAACAGTATTGTCACATCTAAGTGAGGGCTTCCCACCTTTTGTAAAACCTTCTTTTCCTGTTAATGGATTTATTATTATGAAGGGTGCAGTTTTTCCACCATTCCCCCAGTAATCAATCCATTCATCACGAAAGCGGATAGTCAGTCCCTGGACTCCAGGTTGATCATGCTCGCCAATAAAAATATAGTCGTCCGGTTCGTATCGTGTTTTGAGGAATAGAATCGGGTCACGTCCAGGGTCATCTAATAATCGAATAGGTGAACTTTCCCAAATGTCTTCGTCAGAATATATACTTTGTGAGATAATTTGCTTTAGCGCCCTTTTACCGTTATCTACAAT
>JAUSPI010000039.1 GCA_030655775.1 Syntrophales bacterium | reverse complement strand
CCTTTTCTGCTAAGAAAAACCATGGACAAGAAAATGAAAAAAATCTTCTCCATAAACAACAAACCCGGGTAACATCTTTTATGAGGCAACGTAACCTAAAATCTCTCCCCCTTCGGTAACATTTTATTATGAGTCAACTGGCTGCTGTAAATCAGTTTGATTAAAACTTTGGCATATCAGCAAATAGTTCCTTAATTTTGTCATAATGACTGCTGTAAATCAGTTTGATATCTTTTTACGCTAAACTCATAACCCAATTAAACATGATAACGTTTTTTTGTATAGGCTCACATCTTGTCTTGCGACGTGTCGGAAAGGTTTGTATCCAGAGCATGAAAACATGCCAAGGAAACAGCAAGAGCCGGAACTGCCCTATTCCGGAGTACACCCAACCGACAGATGCTCTTTTCAACCGGAACTGATAACCGATTCTGATTGCCAAAGAACATGAAATAAATATCATTCGTCACAAGTCAGGACAAATATTTTAACGGTGTGACCTGCCGGACGAATGGCGTTCTGCGGATTCCAACCACATCTTTAAGTATTTCTTTCTTAAAATCTTTGCCTTTCTTAAAATTCCTCAAGAATTGATTCTTCCCGTCGCTGTAACAGAGAACACATCCTGCCGTCAGGAACACATAGCTGTGAAAATCACAAGACGACAAATATACTTCTAAATCTTTCTTCCATTCACCAATACCTTTATTTCTTTTCCCGATAACGATGCCATCTGAAAGTTCAGGAGGTACCGGCTTAAATTCGCTTGTTCCTTCCGTTCTGACCGCATAGCTCTGCTTTACGTGCGCAACACGGGGTTTTGTGAGATCTGGGTTTCCGGAGTCATCCTTTGGGTATGCCAATATGACACCTTTATTGGCAGGAAATGTCATGTATCGATGGCCGATCCCACTGGTCTGTTTGTCGATCCTTGCCAGATTTACCACATTCCTTACACCGGTATCGAACATCTTTACCCCTATGACGGACGGAATGGAAGAACCCTCATTGTATGCAAAGTTCTCGAGTTCCGCCTTTCTAGCCTGATCCCCCGGATGATTCGAAAATCTGGAATTTTTAACGCTGTTTTTGACCGATTGGCGAATCCACTTTTTCAATCCCTCCGCTGCCGTCGTGCCAGGCTTTTCGGTATCGATTCTTTCTGTAATCATTTTCTTGAGTGAATGATGGTGGATCCTCTCAACCAAACTTCTTATTTTTGTTTCACTGGTTTCTTGTTTGAGCGTTGTGTATAGATCTGCAGCTGCGGTTCGCTTTGTCGGTTGTGACTCCGAACCTCCGTAAGGATCCTGTTTATGCGTCATGCTGTCCTTCTGGTTCCAGTTCATGCAGGTGGTATCAACTGTCACATATCCAAGCGAATCAACATCTTCAAAACCTTTCACAAAAAAGTCGTAACGGGGAACCATGGGAATACCTTCTTTACATGCCTTTGGTGCTTTTGTCCGAACGGCGTCTTTCCAGCCCCGAATGTGATAGAGAGACAGGTTCAAAGATTCAAGGGGATATGGATCCGGAAGATCTGACGCCAGAAGAACCGCGTCAAGTGCATGGTTTATCACATTGCCCTCTTTCTTTTCGGTCCACTTGCTGAAGTCTGGATAGGCTACGTTTCTGTAAAGTGCCGTATGCCGTCCACTCCTGAATCTGATTTCTGGAACTTGACCCTGTTTCCTTGAAAGTTTAAGGTTGAGGTATCTCGCAAAGGGCCGTGGACTGCGCTGTGTCTGAACGATCCTGGCATACTGGTTTGCTATGAGGCGAAGACATTGTTCTGCCTCCCATAATCGCTGAGGGTCCTGCATCAGGCTTAAGATTCCTTTTTTTACGGTATGGAAATAGTGAAGAGGCCGGTTCCTGAACTTTTTCTTCAGGTACTGTGTGTACGCTTCATATGCCTTGGGACTGATTGTCAAGGACATTGCTGATAAGCTTCGCTTACCCTTCAAGGCAGAATTGCACTGGGGGCATGCAGGAAGGATGTTGAGATAGCCGTCAAAGAAGAAATCTGCACGGGGCAGTACATGATCGCGGTCTAACAATTTTTGAGATTCACGACCGCAGTAAGCACACAAACCACCAAATTCCTCTTTCAGCATTTCGGACACGTTTCTGAAACCGTACATGGGGCCTTGCTGGTACATGTCTTCTATGAATTTATCAGAGGCTCCCTGTATATTTTTCCTGCTTCCCGCCAACAGGTCAAATGCGTTACGTTCAACGACAATCCTGTCGATTCCTTCGGGAACAAGTGGAAGTATCCGCGCCTCAATATAGCGCCATATTTTCTGGTAGGCGATCTGCTCTCTTCTTGATGTAATGTCCGACTCTGATATTGTTCGTTTGAATGGAACGGGCTTTCCTGCCAAAATTGTTTTGATATACATGGAACTGTGTTCACGGCAGTAGCGATTTCTGCCACCACTTTTCTCCATGATGTTCAGGACACCCGTTTCAATATATTTCCATGCCTTATCACGATCAAGATCACCCACGTCCGGTTTGTAGAGAAGTCCCTTGAGGTCTTTTAGTATAATGCGAGACTTTTTTCTGAGAACCTTTTTTTCTTTCTGGATGTCATCACCCGAAGCTCCGCGAAGACGTTTGCCGAGCATGCTGAGGTCATCGATGGCTATGTCCACAACACTAAGTCTGGAGCCATTATTTCTAAGTTCAGACTGAAAGACAGTATATATCTGCTGTGCGATTGCATTTCTTAGGGCGTTCTCTCTTCTCGGCGTAACATTATTACACCCTTCCCATGCACAGCGACTTGTTCCTCTATTATCGATTCTGATCAGCCGGATCTCCCGGGACGGACTCCCATATCTGTTAAGAACCTTTTCACATAATGAGAACGCTTGGGATATTTGCCCGTGTTCTTGGAAGATGACCTTTAACTCTTTTTCCAAGCTCTTGAAAAATTCTTCTCTAGCGTGAGTTTATTACGAAAATAGCCCCAACAGACCTACCCATCCACATTTGCTCAATAATATTCATGTGTTACGACAACCGCAAGTTCCCAGAAAATGTATACACTGATAATGTGTATCAATAATGATATGGTTATCGTCGAATAGGCAATGAGCATATTGCTTCTAACCGCTGTAGAATATAAATATAAAGTAGAATAATGTGAAAATAATACTTGACAAAATGAGGTGGTAGCATGTAATGTATACACCAATATGGCGACTATACAAAAGAGGAAATCCAGAGGGAAAACATATTGGAGCATTGTTGAGTCTCGCAGAGTCAATGGCAAGCCACGCCCCATTATTTTGGAGTATCTTGGCACTGCCGATACGCTCTTGAAGAGGTTGCAAGAAGGTGTTCCAAAGAAAGTGCGAAGCTATAGCCATGGCGCCGTCGCTGTTATGTTGGACATTGTCGAGGAGTTTAAAATTGTAGAAACAATCAATAAACATTTAAAGGCCAAACCTTTCAGGGATGGTTTCACTGTTGGCGGATCGTTATTATTGGCTGCCATTGGAAGGGTCTGCCAGCCGACAAGCAAACGCAACTGGCATGAAGGATGGGCCAGACACACAAGCCTCTCCTATCTTCTTCGAATGTCTTTGAGCAAACTGGACAGCCAGCATTTTTGGGATCAGATGGAAGCCCTGCCCACCGATGTTATTCCGCTCATAGAGCAAGATATTGTTGCAAGTTTGATGGAAAAAGAGAAGATTTCACTGGATGTTTTGCTGTGTGACACCACCAACTTTTTCACTTATATCGATTCTGCAAATCATAGGTGTACTATTGCTCAGAGGGGAAAGAACAAACAAAAGAGGATGGATCTGAGACAGTTTGGTCTGTTGCTTCTTGTTTCCCGTCAGGATCAGATTCCCATATTGCACAAGGTTTATCAGGGCAACCTACAGGACAAGACGGTTTTCAAGGAAAAATTTACCGATATTTTGAATCGGTTTAAGGCCATTTGTGGTTCGTTGGAAGAGATAACACTTGTGTTTGATCAGGGTAATAACTCCAAAAAAATGCTGAAGGAAGTAACCGGTCAGATACACTTTGTCGGGGCATTGTCTCCATATCATCATAAGGACTTAATAAAAGAGGCCAATAATTCAATGAAAAGCGTTTCGATAAACGGAAAGGATGTATTGTGTTATCGCACCCGCAAGGAGATATGGGGACTGGATCTTTCAGCAGTCGTATATATTTCGGAAAAGCTTCTCAAAGGACAAATCAGGGGCATCGAGCAGAACATAAAGAAACTATTCAACAAACTCAGTGAATTAAAAGAAAAAATTGAGATTCCCACCAAAAGGGGCAAAAAAAGAACAATGGATGATTTAAAAAAGAAAATATCATCCATGATAAGTTCTTTGAGCAATGAAGACATTATCGGTTGGGAACTCAATCATATTGCAGAAGATGCCTTTGACCTTAAGTTTTGGGTAAATAAAGAACAGTTCAATATTATAAAAGAACAATGGTTGGGAAGAAGAATTGTAATAACAAACCGCCATCAGTGGACCACCGAAGAGATTATCCTGGCTTATTGGGGACAATCAAATGTGGAGAATGCTATTAAAAAAATGAAAAATCCTTTCCATTTAGCAGTAAGACCACAATATCACTGGACAGACCAAAAAATAGAGGTTCATGGATTTACTTGTCTTCTTGCTTTCCTTATGGTTATGATAGCCTATAAGAGGGCAAAAGAAAAAGTCGGTTTCCAGGGTTCATCGCATACTTTGTTAGAAAAACTTTCTGCTATCCGGCTTGCAACATTTATTGAGAGTCCACGAGAAAAAACAAAGGGGCGATATAAAGCCCACTATAGGTTTGAAGAAATGGACCCTGATATCTACGAACTTGCCAGGGGCATGAATTTAACGGAAATGAAATTGAGAACCAAAATACCTTTCAGTGTATACAAATAATCTGCCTATTTATGCTTATATTTTCGTTATGTTATACACGTTTATGCCCATGTGCTTAATAAACTCACGCTAG
>JAUSPI010000038.1 GCA_030655775.1 Syntrophales bacterium | reverse complement strand
CCTTTTCTGCTAAGAAAAACCATGGACAAGAAAATGAAAAAAATCTTCTCCATAAACAACAAACCCGGGTAACATCTTTTATGAGGCAACGTAACCTAAAATCTCTCCCCCTTCGGTAACATTTTATTATGAGTCAACTGGGCTCCCGCTTTATTTCCCTTTTCCTGGAAAGATTTCTCACCTTCCTTAAAGCGTTTGCCTCTATCTCCTTGGCCAGCTCCATGGTTTCATCCAAATTATCCACCTCATCTTCCAGTGCATAATCCGCCCGTTCACCGATACCGAACCGCATTCTCAACACCTTTTCCTCCCTTGGCGTTAAAGTAGAAAGAATGCCTCTGGTATGTTCGGCAAGATTCATATTTATTGTAGCCTCCGAAGGAGACATAGCCCCTTTATCCTCAATAAAATCACCTAAGTGGCTATCCTCTTCCTCTCCTATCGGAGTTTCCAAAGATATAGGTTCCTTGGCAATCTTCAAGACCTTTCTTACCTTTTCCAAGGGAAACTCCATCTTATTGGCAATCTCATCTGGAGTCGGTTCTCGTCCTAATTCCTGAACTAAATATCTGGAAGTTCTAATGAGCTTGTTAATAGTCTCAATCATATGTACTGGAATTCTTATTGTTCGTGCCTGATCGGCTATCGCTCTGGTTATAGCCTGTCGAATCCACCACGTGGCATAGGTAGAAAATTTATATCCCCTTTGATATTCAAATTTTTCAACGGCCTTCATCAATCCAATATTTCCTTCCTGAACAAGATCCAAAAACTGCAATCCTCTGTTTGTATATTTCTTGGCAATACTTACGACCAATCTGAGGTTCGCTTCAACAAGTTCCTTTTTTGCCAGATTTGCTTTTTTCTCTCCCTGTTCTATCGAAAAGGCTATTCTCTTCAAGGAGTCTACCGTGAGGCCGGTATCTGATCTTGTCTTTCTTATCTTGCTGCGGGTCTCCCTTAGGACTTTCTCATATTTTTTCAGCGTTTCAACCGAAACCCCTGTTTTCTTTGCAATTTGCTTTTCATTTTGGGGTTCTCTTCTCATCAAGACACATGTCCTTTCCAATGCATTGAGTGACATACCAGTTTTCTCTTTACATCTCAAAACATCCTCCTCAGCTTTTTCTATTTGATTAACACAAGCCTTGAACCTTAAAGCCATTCTGTTGATCTGATTTTTGTTAAACTTGGTTTCTTTACATAGATTCATGATATTTTTTGTATTTTTCCTCAATCTTAACTTCATCCTCTTATGCTGAACATCATCAAGCCCTTTTTCCTTGGACTTCTTATAAAGAACCTCATTTTTCTTGTTTATTGCTGCTATTTTATCAATAATCGAAAGGGCCTTCTCTTTGTATACCTCTTCTTCTACAAAACCATCTTCAACCTCAATATTATGAACGACGTTTTTCACTCGAAACTCTCCACTCCTCAACTTAGCACCCATCTCTATTACATCGCTAATTGAAACCGGTACGCTGAAAACAGCGTCTATTATTTCTTTTTCTCCTTCTTCTATTTTTTTCGCGATCTCTACCTCCCCTTCACGGCTAAGCAGAGACACAAGGCCCATCTCCCGAAGGTACATTTTCACAGGATCACCCGTTTTGGGAGGAACAGGAATGACAATAACATAACCATTTTCTCTTGGATCAATATCCTCTTTGGTCGTTTCTTTCAGGATTTTTTTTTCACCCTTGTCGGTATCAATAAGATCTATGTTCTTCTCGCCAAAGAGTATAATAATATCATCTATCTGGTCTGAAGATATGACATCAGACGGCAAAATATCATTAACATCATCATAGGTTAGAAAACCCTTTTCCTCACCCAATGTAATAAGTTTTTTCAACTCATCTGACTGTATTTTCTTTCCCATATTTGTTCTCCCTAATAGTTCCGGGTTCAAAGTTCAAAGTTCAAATCGAAATCCGGAACTCAGAACTTTGAACTCTATAATAGCTCTTTTTCCTCTTTCAATAATTTTTCCTTTTCCATTAAAAGGATGTTCCATGTTTTTTGATCATTCGTTTCCTGGGCTTTAACAAGTTCCCTGTTTAAGCTTTTACGTTTTCCTCTGTACCACTTCTGTTTTATCCTCTTCACCGAATCAGCAAAGATTTTGTCAATAACCTCAGCACCATAGGGACTCTCAGTCATTGTTAACTTCAGGAGTCTCTCCTTTACAACTCCATCTTCAAGGCCATCTACAACAGCAGAAACATTAAGTTTTCCATTTCTACCACAGGATTGCCCCAGGACATTTCCCAATCTTTTCAAATCATCACTCATAAAATAATTCAGCACTTTTCCATCTATAATTTCAGGAACCTTCAAAGGGTATTCCAGCATCATATGAATAAGGCCAAGTTCTATAACATCTACATCTTTGTTTTTCTTCTTGCCTGATAGATCTTCTCCTGTAGCTTTTCGGGAACTTAGCTTCCTGTTTATCTCTCTTTTCAGGAGACTTTGGTCAATGCCCGATTTTTCTGAAACTCTTCTTACGAAAAGATTCCTCTGGATTGTATCACCAATATTCGAAATAAATAATACTGCATCCATCACCGAATCCAGACTTTCTTCAAAGGTCTCCCTGCCCCCTATTATCTTCTCTATATAATAATCCACCATAGATTGAGAATGATCAACCGCTTTCTCCAATGCCTCAATTCCAAAACTCCTGACGTACTCGTCAGGATCATAACCATCAGGAAGGACTACTATCCTCGTGTTGAGATTTCCCTCAAGAAACAATTTCAGGCTACGCTCCAAGGCATTCTTTCCACCCTCGTCAGGATCAAACATCACTACAAGATTTTTCGTATATCTTCTGATCAGGGCTACGTGCTCTTTTGTGACGGCCGTCCCAAGAGTAGCAACAACATTAGAAATGCCGAAACTTCTAAGCGACAGGAGGTCTAAATACCCCTCAACAAGAATTGCATAATCCTTTTTTCGAACATCATTCTTGCTCCTGTTCAGGCCATACAGGATTTTCCCCTTCACATATATTGGAGATTCCGGAGAATTCAGATATTTCGGCTCACCACTACCGAGAACCCTTCCACCAAAGGCTACTACATTTCCGCTTATATCCTCTATCGGGAAAATCAACCTTCCCCTGAATCTGTCATAAAATCCTCCATTACTCTTCGGTATAATCAAACCTGCCTTTTCAACAAGGCCCAAATTGATATTTCTCTCTTTTAAAAATCTCTTTAGGTATTCCCATCCATCCATGGAATATCCGAGGTTAAACTCTTTTACTACAGGATCTTTTATCCCCCTCTTTTCGAGATACCCTCGTACCACGCTTCCCGCCTCCGAAAAAAGGTTCTTAGAAAAATATTGAGCTGCCAGCAGGTTAACCCGCTTAAGTTCTTCCCTTATGCTGATTTCCTTCTTTTCAGCACCACCCATATGCCTTGATCCGATAACAATCCCCATCTTACCGGCCAGGTGTCTCACTGCCTCGGGGAAAGACATATTGTCAATCTTCATAAGAAAGGTAAAAACATTTCCTCCTTCGCCACAACCAAAACAGTAAAAGATTTGTTTGTCAGGATTTACAGTAAAAGACGGGTTTTTTTCTTTATGAAAGGGACAGAGACCGGTAAAGTTCCTTCCGGCCTTTTTAAGAGTAAGATATCCCGAAACCAGGCTAACAATATCTGCCCTGTTTCTTATCTCTTCTATCTTATCCTCTGGAATATGTTCCTTCAATACTCTTTACCCTTTATGACAGGCTTATAAACTCAAAAGATTTGAGGAAGGCCTTTGAAAAACATGAAAAGGGGGTTCTGATAGCAAATTAATACTGCGGGAAATAAAACAAAATATCAAATTTGATGTATTCGTAAAAAGTCAGTTCTACTCGCTCAGAGAGTATTTTGGGGATGCTGGTGTTGCCTGGCTAAAAATCTAAAACTCGCGCTTATGCACTCAAACAATTAGATTTTTTAAACGCTAGCCATCATCATCTTTTTCCCAAAATCCTCAAATTACTTACGTGATTCTTCGAATTCACTCGCAAAAGACTTTTTACGAGACTGTCAAATTTCCTCCTTTAGAGATTTTGTCTTTGACCGGAAAGCCCCGCCCTGTGGGCAGAGAGCTTCACATTCACTTGAACTGTGAGCTTTTTCACTTATCAATTGTCTAACCTATACCCCTCAAGCAGACAGCTTTGCCTTTACCTTTTCGATTACAATTTTCCCATCGGCCCTGCCGGTCAATCTTGGCATAACTACTTTCATAACCTTTCCCATCTCCTTAATGCTGACTGCCCCAACATCTTCTATAGCTTTTTCTATTTCCGTTTCTACTTCCTCTTCTGACAACTGTTCAGGCATAAAAAACTGGACAACCGCAAGCTCTTTTTCTTCCTTCTCGGCCAGTTCTAATCTTCCACCCTTTCTGAACTGTTCTATCGAGTCCTTCCTCTGTTTCACAATAGAAGACAGCACCTGCAGTAACTCCTCATCACTTAATTCCCTCTTTAAATCAATCTCTTTATTATGCAAAGCCGATTTAATCATACGTATAGCGGACAATTTTATCTTATCTTTGGCCTTCGCAGATGAAACCATTTCACTGTTAATTTTTTCCTTCAAATTCACAATATCACCCATTTAATTATTATAAATTTAGGCACTCAAAATTAATATATGAAGTTTTTTAAATTTGTCAATAAATATTGTCAGTTCAGCTCATCCTTCAATCTTCCACCTCCCAAAACATGCATATGAAGGTGAAAGATTATCTGCCCTCCTTCTTGATTACAATTTATAACCGTCCTGAATCCCTTCTTGTCAATGTTATTGATCTTCGCTACCTTCTGTGCAGCCGAAAACATAGCAACAAGTATATCCATTTTTTCCGGCGTCACATCCAGAAGCGTTGGTATATGCTCCTTTGGTATAATAATTACATGGACAGGAGCCATTGGATTTATATCATTAAAGGCCAGCACCTTTTCATTTTCATAAACCTTGGTGCTTGGTATTTCACCATTGACAATTTTACAAAAGATACAATCTTCCATTGGATTTCCCTCCGGGTTCTGGGTTCAAAGTTTCGAGTTCAAAGCTCTGGGTTCTGGATTTCGGGTTTTGATTTTAACTTTGAACTTTGAACTCGAAACTCAGAACTCAATGTTACCTTTATAGCATCCTCCAAACGCAACGCCCCGCTATAGAGGGCTTTTCCAATGATAACCCCGATGACACCGAACCTCTCAATCTCAAGTAGTTTTTCAATATCATGAATATTTGATACACCACCAGAGGCTATCACCGAAATATCCACGGATGATGCAAGGTTTCTTGTAGCTTCTATATTTACACCAACCTCCATACCGTCTCTTTCGATATCAGTATACACGATTGCATCCAGTCCACATCCTTCATAACTCTTTGCCACTTGAAGAGCCGATTCGGTCATCCCTTCCGTCCACGCTTCAACGGCCACTTTTCCACCACTCGCATCAATGCCAAGAATAACTTTACCCTCGTTAGTTGTGCAGGCATCCATCACAAATTTTCTATCTTTCAGGGCAGCCGTTCCCAGTATGATCCTGTATACTCCCATTCTGAAGTAATCTTCGAGTGTTTTCATATCTCTTATCCCGCCACCAACCTGAACAGGAACATTTGTCTCTAAAATGATCTCTCTGATGACCTCTTTATTTCTGGGAAAACCAGCAAGAGAACCATCCAAATCAACAATATGAATCCGCTCTGCACCCTTCTCCTGCCATATTCTGGCAACCTCAACAGGATTATCCGAATATACCGTGGCACGACTAAAATCACCCTGAAGCAGACGTACACACTTACCACCTTTTAAGTCTATTGCAGGTATTATGATCAAATTCGACTCCTTTGGGACATCACCAATCGTCCCTTTCCTCTTGATGTGGGAGGACTAAGCGGGGAGTATAAAAGATTTATCATGTTTTCCTCTCTCCTTAACCTTTTTACACCGGAGAAAAGGGAATTAGAAGGATGTCTATTCATCCCCGTGTACAACACAGGTCATTCTGACATAATTTCATAAAATTGAAGCTCCCCGCAACAAGTTGCGGGGAACCTCCGACTGTTCAGTAAATTAGGATTTGCTTTTTGGTAGAAAGTAAATTCGTTAACGCACTTATCCCGTTTATCGGGGTAAGAAAAATGTTTTTCGTGTTCGCTTGCTGTTCAGTTCAAGTGGAGTTTGAGTGGGATGCCCTAAAGGTAAAATTTTTTTCAGAGGTCTCTTTATTGCAGGTCAGGAAAGTTCTTTAAGACCTCATCTATCCCCATTTCAGATAATTCCGCTGCGGTAATCCATCTCCCCCCATATTTAAAGAAAGATGAAACCTGAAAAATATTTTCTAAAAGCGACCTCTGCGTCCTGTCAAAAACACCGTTCCATACCAGTGTTCCATCGCTGACCCTGAGCAAATATATTCCGAAGGCTACAGAAGCGGGTTTCTCAGCAGAATAGGGATATCCTTCTCTTTCTCTGTAGCGGTAGACATATCCCGCCACAACACCATCCGCACCCAACTCTTTACCGACTTTCCTCAATATTTCAAGCGGGTCTACTTTGAGTGAATCGATCGATATCCTTCTGTAAACACCACCGACTCTATCAGTGGGAATCAGGATAAATTGTTTGGAATCCTTGAGCTTCCTGAAAAATGTCTCCTCAACTACCTTCTCAGCACCCTCTGAAGATTTACACGTCCTGAAGATTGTTCCACTCAGAGGACAACTAACGGTCTTGACCGAAGCTTCTTCTGGAATCACTATCTGAAAGGGAACAACTGCAATTCTACTCAAGACAACCGCGCCCCTGCGAGAAGAATCTGTCTCGATACCCGCTTTAGAAGTACAACCGGAAATGAAAAATGGGAGAAAAACAGACATAAAGAAGCATGACACCCATACAATAACTTTTAAAGAACTCTTCTTGATGAGTATCACCCCCCCTGTTGAAGTGTCTAAAGTTTGAAGTGACTAAAGTGACTAAAGTTAAAGATAGTTATCCTTAACTTTAGTTCACTTTAGACACTTTAGATCACTTTAGGCACTCTTTGTTACTTACAATTTACCCTTTGTTGAAAGCACACCTTTTATCCTGTCATCAATAAAAATTGACATGTTCAGTGCCCGCGCAAAAGACTTAAAAATAGCTTCTGCTATGTGGTGGTTATTCCTACCATATATGACATTTATGTGCAAGGTTATTCCGCTATTATCAGAAAAAGACTTAAAAAAATCCCTGAGCAGATCCGGATCAAAGTCCCCTATTTTTTTCTGGCTAAACTCCGCATTAAAAATAAGGTAAGGTCTACCCGAGATATCCAGATCAACTCTACAGAGGCTTTCATCCATCGGAACGACAGCCGATCCATAGCGACTAATTCCCTCTTTATTACCCAAAGCCTTTTTTACCGCCTTGCCCAAGCAGATCCCGATATCCTCAATCAGATGATGATAATCAACATCGATATCTCCTCTCCCCTCCAGAACAAGGTCGAAAAAACCATGTTTTGCCATAAGGCTAAGCATGTGATCGAGAAAAGGTATGGTGGTTGATATTTCACCACTTCCTGTCCCATCAAGATTCACATCAACTGCTATTTCTGTTTCAGCCGTCTTTCTCTCTACTTTAGCTTTCCTTACCATAATCAACAATCCTTTCAGATAAGATGAATCTAAAAAATCGAGTTTTGGTCAGATAACCTTGTTAAGTGAATACTCTATAAACCCTTCAGCTCCGGCCTCTTGTAAGAGAGGAATTAATTCCCTGACAATATCCTTGTCAACAATGGTTTCCACGGCAAACCAATCTTCACCATACAACTCAGATATGGTAGGTGCCTTCAAAGATGGAAGCAAAAGGATAACACTCCCAAGATTTTCCCTGGAAACATTCAATTTTATTCCAACCTTACCCATGGCCCGGAGAGAACCGTCAAGAAGCACTCTTATATGCTCAATCTTCTGTCTCTTCCAAGTATCTGCCCACGCTTCTCTGTTTGCAATTAACTGGGTATTCGTCCTCATCAATTCATGGATGATTTTCAATTTGTTGGCCCTCAGGGTACTCCCGGTCTCAGTTACTTCAACTATCGCATCTACAAGACCTTCAACCACCTTGGCTTCGGTAGCTCCCCAGGAAAATTCTACCTCAACATTTATTCCCTTTTCCTTAAAATATCTCTTTGTAAAATTGACAAGTTCCGTTGAGATTCTTTTACCTTCCATATCCTCTATTGTCTTTATTGGAGAGTCTTCTGTTACAACCAAAACCCACCTTGCCTGTCTTGCTGAAACTTTTGAATAAATAAGGTCCTGAACTACAACAACATCCGACTCATTTTCTACAATCCAGTCCATCCCGGTAAGGCCAAGATCAAGTGTTCCATCTTCAATATATCGCGCCATTTCCTGAGCTCTGACAAGGGCACAAGAAATGTCTTCATCGTCGATATCCGGAAAATAACTCCTGCTGTTGTATGAAATTTTCCATCCGGCCTTTCCAAAGAGATCGACAGTACTCTTCTCCAGGCTCCCTTTTGGTATTCCCAATTTCAACTTTTTCATTTATAAACTTCCTCTGAATCAAATATTTTTTCTCCAACAACTTCCAGCTTCCCATTGGATAACTTTCTATAAAAACATGTATTGTAACCGGTATGACATGCGGCTCCTCCTACCTGTTCTACTTTAAGCAGAACTGTATCGGAATCACAATCTATCATAATATCCTTAACCAGCTGAACATTGCCGGATGTTTCACCTTTAACCCACAAGGTATTTCTCGATCGACTCCAGTAAGTAGCTTTGCCCGTCTCCAGGGTCTTTGACCATGACTCCTTATTCATATAGGCTAACATCAGTACATCTTTTGTCCTATAATCCTGAACAATAGCCGGTACAAGCCCCTCTCCCTTTTCAAAATTTAACTCTACCATAAATTAACCCCTTCTTTCTTAAAACTGTCACATTATAAACCCAAAATATGGAGTTTTCTTTTGGTTTAAACGCCTAAATATAGTTGAAAAAATATTTTATATCAAGAATTATATTTTTTTGATTTTTGTCTTGCCTACACATATTTTTTATGTTAGTTATTCTGCTATCGCAATATCGTAGAACTTAACTCTGATTTTATCAGAACATTTATTATTCTGATCCTAAATCTTTACAATAAAAGGAGGTTATAGCTATGACAGTGTTAGCAGGTGGTGTTGCAGCGGCAGTTTTAGGTTTTTTGGGTCTTATCTTTTGGTGGAAACAATTTCTTGTTCTCCTTGCCGGTGGAATTCCCATTGCGCTTTTATTGGGAGGCGGGCTTGCAATCTACGTTGGTATAGATGAATTTAAAGACAAACAGCAAGAGGATATAGTAGAGGCAGATAAAGATAAAGAATTAGAGGAAACCAAAAAAGAATTAGAACAAACAAAGGCCAAAGCGGAACGGTTAAGCAAAGCCCAAGAAGACCTTGAAAAGGCAAAAGCCGAAGCAGAAAAATACAAAGAAGAGCTTGAAAAGGTAAAAACGAACATCAAGAAAAAAGCTGAAAAATAGTCTTTTCTTACTACGTAAATCAACGGGAAGGAAACCTAAAACCTTCTTGTTTTTTAAAAACAATTACCACCAAGGCAATGATAAAAGCTAATTTGCACCCACATGAAAGTCACACCTATCTTAATGTTTACAAGTATTAAGGCCTGTTGCCCGTCTCGAAGAGATAGGTAGCAGGCTTTCCAAAAATAATCAATTTGCTTTCCCAATTTGTTTACAATATAAACAGTAAATGATAGTATTTTTTTCTTTTAATGAATGTGTTTCAATCTTAAGAGAGTCGATACTTTCAAAAAATACCTCTGGAGGACAAAATGAAAAAAAAGGATATACTTTTGCTGACATTATTAACCTTAACTTTTTTAGCAGCATCTATCATGCCGTACGGCATCTCCGATGCAAAGGCCGCTAACGTTGATCTCACTTACAGCATCTTCTTCCCCGCCACCCATGGCCAGTGCAAGGCTGGGGTATCATGGGCAAAAGAAATAGAAAAACGGACCAATGGAAAGGTAAAAATCACCGTTTTCCCCGGAGAAACCCTGACAAAGGCAAATCAGTGTTACGACGGAGTTGTCAATGGAATATCAGATATAGGAATGTCATGTTTTGCCTATACAAGGGGACGTTTTCCGGTAATGGAAGCTGTTGACCTCCCCTTCGGGTATCCAAACGGTCAGGTCGCCACACATGTGGCCAACGAATTTGCCAAAACAATTAAGCCAAAAGAGCTTGATGATGTAAAAGTTCTTTACATCCACGCACATGGACCCGGCCTCCTCCACACAAAAAAGTCAGTCAGGACATTGGAAGACTTAAAAGGCATGAAAATAAGATCTACCGGTTTGAGTGCAAAGGTTGTAGAGGCACTCGGTGGCGTGCCGGTGGCAATGCCACAGGGCGCAACCTATGAATCTCTACAAAAAGGGGTTGTTGAGGGTACTTTTGGCCCTATTGAAGTTCTCAAGGGATGGAAGCAGGGCGAGGTCATAAAATACACAACTGAATGCGATGGCGTTGGTTACACAACTGCCATGTTTGTGGTGATGAACCTCAAGAAGTGGAACTCTCTCCCAAAGGATATACAGAAAATCTTTGAAGATGTGAGCAATGAGTGGGTTGATGTCCACGGGAAAGTCTGGGATTTGAACGATTCCGAAGGCCGCAAGTATACTTTAAGCCTTGGCAATAAGATAATTCCCCTTTCTAAAGAAGAAAATCTCAGGTGGAAAAAAGCGGTCAGTCCTATGATAGATGATTACATAAAGACCACCAAAGAAAAGGGGCTGCCGGGAGAAAAGGCAGCAAAGGAAACAGAACGCCTTATTAATAAATATCGTAAGAGCTATAAGTAACTGCTATCGGCTAAAAGCGGTAGATTGGGACACAAAGGCACAAAGTAAAATGTAACTGCTCAGGAATCGGGAGACAGAATTCAGCAGACAGAAGAAAAATAAAAACCATCTGGCAAAAGGGTTTAAACCTTAAATAATACTCGAATTTCACCGTGCGGGATATTATTTGTTCCATATTGAAGAAATTAACAGCTTATTATCAGCAGTACATACTGTTTTATCCTGACTTCTGACTCCAGACTACTGGATACCTGAGTAGTTACAGTAGAATTACTTTTTTCTTTCTTTGTGCCTCTTTACCTTTGGTACTTTGTGCCTTTATCATACATATAAAATCAAACTAAATAGACCTTTGAAAAGCTGAAAAATGTGGTTTTGCCCATTCCCCGAATGGAAGAAAATGAGAAACAACAGATAAAAAATCAATGACCCGTTTAGAAAAATCAATTCTTTCAATAACTCAGAAATTTAACTTGGTCGCGGCGGCGGCAGTTGTAATAATGATGGTACTTACATGTGCAGATGTCATTTTACGTTTTTTCCGTCACCCGATTCCCGGCACCTATGAAATGGTTGGCCTTTTAGGGGCCATCGTTGTCTCATTCTCCCTGGCCCACACCTCAGTAATGCGGGGACATATCTCCGTTGAATTCATCGTTCAAAAACTCCCTAAAACGGCGCAAATTGTTATTGACGGTATCAACTCCCTCCTCGGTACAGCCCTTTTTGGCTTGATAACATGGCAGAGCATGTTGTATGCATCGAACCTGATGCATACCGGAGAAGTCTCGCTGACACTGCAGATGCCGATTTATCCCTTTGTCTACGGAATAGCCGTAGGTTCCGGGATGCTCTGCGTGGTATTACTGACAGATTTTTTTAAATCACTAAAAAGGACCGTACTAAAGTGACCCCCACAATTGTAGGTTTAATCGGTCTCGCTGCCCTCGTTCTGCTCATTTTTTCCAGAATACCGGTCGGTTTTATCATGGCTATAATCGGTTTTCTGGGATTCGGCTATTTAGTCTCCTTTGACGCAGCAATGAATCTCGTCGCAAAGGACATCTTTTCAGTATTCGGGTCATATAATCTGACAGTCATACCGCTGTTCGTCTTTATGGGACAGCTTTCATATCACGCAGGAATAAGCAGCAGACTTTTTGACATGGCATACAAATTTATGGGACACTGGCCCGGAGGGCTTGCTATTGCCGCGGTAGGGGCATGTGCCGGCTTCGCTGCGATTTGCGGCTCTACGAATGCAACAGCAGCTACCATGGCAGCAGTTACACTCCCCGAAATGAAGAAATACAATTATAAAGCGGGACTGGCAACGGGTGTGGTTGCCGCGGGCGGGAGTCTCGGTATACTCATACCGCCAAGCGTTATCTTCATCATCTATGGAATTATGACAGAACAATCCATAGGTAAACTGTTTATGGCAGGCATCCTGCCGGGACTGCTCCTTACAATACTTTTTATTCTAACTATAATCATCTGGACATATCTGAACCCGGAATTAGCTCCAAGAGGTCCCAAAACAACCTTCAGAGAGAAAATAGCATCCCTCTCAGGACTAATTGAGACGCTAATTCTTTTCATTTTAGTGATGGGGGGGCTCTTTATAGGATTCTTTACGCCAACAGAAGCAGGGGGTATTGGCGCTTTCGGCACCCTTCTCCTTGCCATTATCAGGCGCAACCTTTCCTGGCAGAGCTTTGTCATGTCTCTTTCTGAAACGACACGAATCTCATGTATGATACTTGTAATAGTGGCAGGCGCCACCATATTCGGACATTTTCTTGCCGTTACAAGGATCCCCTTTGATATTTCAAACTGGATATCAGGATTCAACGCACCGCCTTTTGCCATCATGGGACTGATCATCCTCTTATACCTGATAAGTGGATGTTTCATCGATGCCCTGGCACTTATTACGCTGACTGTGCCCATTTTCTATCCGGTGGTCATTCTCATCGGCTATGATCCGATATGGTTTGGAGTAATAATTGTCCTAATAACCCAGATCGGCGTGATTACCCCACCGGTCGGAATTAACGTCTATGTCGTCAGCGGTGTGGCCAGAGACGTGCCACTCCAGGTTATCTTTAAAGGTGTCCTGCCATTTCTCCTGGCATTAATAGTAGGAACGTTTCTTCTGATCCAATTCCCCCAAATCGCCCTCTTCCTTCCCAACCTGATGCGGTAAACACGATCTGTCCTTTTCATCCTATGTGCGTTTTAACTTGAAATGAAAGAAAATATTGTGGTAGTTTTTCCGAAAAAGCACTCAGGAACACATATCATGACCAGCTTGAGAACAAGGATTCTCCCCGTTCATATCATTCTCATCATAATCATCTTTTCCCTTTGCGGATGCTGCCTCTTTCCCAAAAAAGAACGGAGAGAGGAGGTCACAAGGATGCTTGTAACCGCCTATGACGCAGGCCAGGAATCATGCGGGTGGAAAAAGAAGTATGGATGTATCGGGCCGGCCGTTTATGCTTACGGACCAAATAAGGGAAAGAGAAAAAAGGTGGGAATTACCTCCGACGGCACCAAAGCAAAGAAGGGAACTATAGCAGCAGATATAAGATTATATCCTTACGGTACCAGAATGTATGTCCCCGGCTACGGCTGGGGTGTGGTTCACGATACGGGAAGCGCCATCAAGGGAAAGCATATCGATGTATTCTTCAAAGACCGCGATGACGCCATGGAATGGGGCAGAAAATACCTGGACGTTACTATCATAAGGTAATGGGAGTAAGCATTCAGCTTCTTGCCACAATATTCAAACATACTCCTCATTCCGTATTTTCAGGTTCCGCACAGAAATAAATGACAAGCTTCGCATTATAAATCACCTCTTAATCAACCTTATTCAAAAATACTCTCCTTATTTACAAATATTTATTGACATCCGGACTATAAATAGCAACATATATTGTACAATATTTATAAGGTAAGGGAGGTTTTTATGCAACGGCTTTTGCTTGACAAGGACATTAAATCTCTATCAGAATTCAGAGCACACACGGCATCGTGCATTCACCAAGTTCAACAATCAAAGCGACCGGTTGTCATCACTCATCACGGTAAAAGTGCGGCAGTACTGATCGATGTAGGTGAATTCGAAGCGCTGCTTCAAAGGCTGGAACTCTTGGAGGATATTCAGAAGGGAGAATCTCAAATTAAAGATGGCAAGGGAATTCCACACGAGAAAGCACTGGAAACAGTTCTCAAAAAGGTTTCCCGATGAAAATTCAAAGGAATTCAAGACGATTTACAGAGTAATAGAGGCAATATTGAGATAATTTTTAAAGGGAACGAATGTGAAACAATCTCTAACTTACCGCTATCAAAAAAGATTGCCGCGTCGCTTTGCTCCTTGCAATGACCAAAACAGTGATTATACAAACATCTCAACCCTCACCCCTTACTGCACATCGTTTTATCTTTTTTCTTAAATACTTCAAAGAAAAGGATAATAGCTCCGATTGAGATAGCGGAATCTGCCACATTGAAGGCAGGCCAGTGATAAGAAGCTATATAGAAGTCAAGAAAATCGACTACATCTCCAAAACGTATCCTGTCAATCAGATTCCCTACCGCCCCACCCAGTATAAGAGAAAGGGGGAAAGTAAAAAACTTCTCCTCGGCCTTGATCTTCCAGATATAGTATATAATCAACAGTATGACAGCAATGGTTACTCCAATAAGGAAAAAGGAGCGGATCATTGGCGAGGCATTGGCAAGAAACCCGAAGGCGGCACCGGTATTCCTGATATAGGTTATATTGAAGAGACCATTTATGACAGGAAACGAATCATAAATGGACATGTTTGAACTTATAAAAAACTTGGTAATCTGATCAAGAAGTACAACACATGCCACAACAACAAAAGTAAATGAATATCTTTTTTTCATTAGAGATTTCCAAGGCACTTCTCGCAAATTACTGGATGATTACCATCCACCCCTACCGTCTCGCTATAGATCCAGCACCTTTCGCATTTCTCCCCACTGGCCTTTGAAACCCCTATTTTCAACCCATCAAATTCATCACTCCGGTATGGATCTTTGATCTCATCCCTATCAATAATATTGACCTGAGATACAATCAAGAGGGTCGTTATCTCTTCGCGGCACTCTACTAAAAATTTACGAAGCTTTTCCGGGGCAAACATTTCAACACAAACATCGAGGGAATGCCCTACCACCTTCTTCTGTCTGGCAATTTCTATAGCCTTGGAAACCTCGCTCCTCAGGGAAATCAGGGCTTTCCACTTTTCATTCAAATTATCATCTAAATACTCGAGATTAACCTCAGGAAATTGCGTCAAATAAATACTTTCTTCCTTCCCATCGTAATTAGGCAGACTCGCCCATACTTCCTCCACAGTAAAGGTGAGGATCGGCGCCATGAGCCTTATCATTGAATCAAGCATTAAATACATGGCACTTTGAGCGGATCTCCGCGCCTTCGATGCAGGCCTTGAGGTGTAGAGCCTGTCCTTCAAGACATCCAGGTAAAGAGAACTCAGATCAACCGTGCAGAAATTATAGAGAGTATAGTAAACTATGTGAAACTGATAATTATCATACGCCTTAGTTACCCGCTGTATAACCTCGGTAAGTCTATGGAGCGCCCATCTGTCAATCCCCTCCATTTCATCATAGGGAACCATGTCCTTCTTACAATGAAAATCATACAGATTTCCCAATATGTACCTGCTCGTATTGCGAATTCTTCTATAGGCGTCGACAAGACGTTTCAGTATCTCATCAGAAATCCTGATATCAGACCTGTAATCCTCGGCAGCAACCCAGAGCCGGAGAATCTCCGCACCGTATTGATCGATGATTTCCTTGGAATCAATCACATTACCAACCGACTTGGACATCTTTTTCCCTTCCCCATCGACCACAAAACCATGAGTAAGAACGCTTTTATAAGGTGCCACCCCCCTGGTCCCTACAGACTCCAAAAGTGAGGAGTGAAACCACCCTCGATGCTGGTCGCTCCCTTCCAGATACATATCTGCCGGAGATCTTAGGTCACTCCGTTTTTCCAGGACTGCTGCATGGCTTACACCTGAATCAAACCATACATCTAATATATTTGTTTCTTTCTTAAAGTCCTTTCCGTGACAAACGGGACAAACCGTTCCCCCGGGCAGCAAGTCTTCGGTTTCTCTTTCGAACCAAACATCAGCGCCATATTCTCTTATCAGCTGGACTACATGATCCAATATATCCTTTGTCATCAAATCTTTTTTACAATTTTCACAATAAAATACAGTAATAGGAACTCCCCACGAACGCTGACGTGATATACACCAGTCAGGTCTGTTCTCTACCATCCCATGTATCCTGTCACGACCCCAGGAGGGTATCCACTCAACACTATCTATCGCTTTCAGGGCATTGTCCCTGAGCCTATTTTTATCCATGGAAATAAACCACTGTTCAGTTGACCGGAATATAATGGGGTTCTTGCACCTCCAGCAGTGAGGATAGGAATGGACAATATCCGACAGTCCGAGCAGTGCCCCAACCTCCTTCAGTTTCTTATTAACCGAATCATTTGCATCGAAGACAAACTCTCCGCTAAAGTAATCGACATCCGGTGTAAACTTTCCATCATCGTCAACCGGGGCATAATTATCCAGCCCGTATTTCAATCCTATTTCATAATCTTCCTGTCCATGACCTGGGGCAATATGAACACACCCCGTCCCCGCATCCAGTGTGACAAAAGGAGCAAGGACAAGAACGCTTTCACGGTCAATAAAGGGATGCTTACACTTGAACCCTTCCATCACGGAACCGGCAAATTCATCCAGGACTTCATAATCCTTACCGTTATAGCCGAAAGCATCCATACAATAATCGAGCAAATCTTTAGCAAGGATTAAGGTTTCTCCCTCAACCTTCACAGCAACATACGTAAAATCCTCATGGAAAGCGATCGCCAGATTGGCAGGAAGTGTCCACGGGGTTGTCGTCCAGATTACCACGCTGGTCTTCTTATCTTTGAGTTTCGGCCGGACGGAAGATATATCAGATATTAGTGGAAATTTTACATAGATGGAGGGAGTCGTATGATCATCATATTCAACTTCCGCCTCCGCCAGGGCGGTCTTACACGTTGCACACCAGTAAACAGGCTTGCTCCCCCTATAGACATCACCATTTAAGAAAAGTTTCCCCAGCTCTTCGACGGTCGTTGCCTCATAATCATAGTCCATGGTGATATAGGGATTGTCCCACTCCCCAAATACACCCAACCGCTTAAATTGTTCCCGCTGTATACCAACGAACTTTTCAGCATAAGCCCGGCAGAGACGTCTCTTTTCTGCCTGGTGCAGTGAAAGCGCCTTATCACCAAGCTCCTTGTCCACCTCATGTTCTATAGGAAGTCCATGACAATCCCACCCCGGAACAAAGACACTGTCAAATCCCGACATGTTCTTAGATTTTACGACCATGTCCTTGATGATTTTATTCAAGGCAGTCCCAAGATGTATATCTCCGTTCGCATACGGCGGGCCATCATGGAGGATATAAGTCTCTCTCCCTTTTGATGCCTCCCTTATTTTTTTGTAAATATCTATCTCTTCCCAAAACTTGAGTATTTCAGGCTCCTTTTGGGAGAGATTCGCCTTCATGTGAAAATCAGTCTTCGGCAGGTTCAAGGTATCTTTGTAATTCATTTAAATCTCCTATGTTTAAGACGGCTCACAACTATCACAGACAAATGATACTTTCAAGTAAAAGTAGAACAAAAAAAGCCCCTTGCCTTACGGCAGGGGCTTTTTTATGCGTTAATTGAAGCGGCAACGGCTTACATCATTCCACCCATTCCGCCCATTCCGCCCATTCCTCCTGAAGACATATCCATGCCCCTCTTCTCTTCAGGCTTTTCAGCAATCATACACTGAGTCGTAATCATCAAAGAAGCAACGCTCGCAGCATTCTGCAGGGCATACCTGGTTACTTTGGTCGGATCAATAATACCTGCTTCAATCATATCTTCGTACTGCTCTGTCTGGGCATTGAAACCAAAGGCACCTTCACGTTCCTTAACTTTCTCCGCAACAATACTGCCCTCCATACCCGCATTGTTTGCTATCGCTTTCAGCGGTTCTTCCATTGCCTTCTTGACAATCCTTACCCCCATTTGCTGATCACCTTCAAGTTTAAGTTTATCAAGAGCAGGAATTGTTCTCAGGTAGGCAACTCCGCCACCGGGAACGATTCCTTCTTCCACGGCTGCACGGGTAGCATTGAGTGCATCTTCCACTCTTGCCTTTTTCTCTTTCATCTCTGTCTCTGTTGCCGCACCAACTTTAATCACAGCGACACCTCCAACAAGCTTTGCCAGTCTTTCCTGCAACTTCTCCCTATCATAATCGGAAGTGGTCTCTTCTATTTGAGTCCTGATCTGCTTGACTCTCCCTTCAAGACTTGCCCTGTCACCGGCACCATCTATTATCGTCGTAGTATCTTTATCTATCGTAATTCTCTTGGCATTACCAAGATCCTCCATCTGCGCATTCTCGAGCTTGGAACCCATCTCTTCCGAGATAACCTTTCCGCCGACAAGAACGGCAATATCTTCCAACATAGCTTTTCTTCTATCACCAAATCCCGGAGCCTTAACGGCAGCAGCGTGGAGTGTACCGCGGATTTTATTGACGACAAGAGTAGCCAATGCTTCCCCGTCAATATCCTCGGCAATAATCAAGAACGGTTTTCCCGTCTTGGCAATCTGCTCCAGAACGGGAAGGAGATCTTTCATATTGCCAATCTTTTTATCATGAATAAGTATATAGGGGTCTTCAAGATTGACTTCCATCTTCTCCGCATTAGTGACAAAATAAGGGGAAAGATAGCCCCTGTCAAACTGCATACCTTCCACAACTTCCAGTTCGGTTACCAGCCCTTTTGCTTCCTCGACGGTTATAACACCTTCTTTGCCTACCTTGCCCATAGCTTCAGCAATAATATTCCCTACGGTTTCATCATTATTGGCCGAAATGGTCCCAACCTGGGCTATCTCCTTCTGATCTTTGGTAGGTTTGCTCATTTTTTTAAGCTCTTCCACCACTATTTCAACGGCTTTCTCGATGCCTCTTTTAATTTCCATCGGGTTGCTTCCAGCGGCCACAGCCTTTGCCCCTTCTCTGTAAATAGCCTGGGCAAGAATGGTTGCAGTTGTTGTTCCGTCACCCGCAACATCACTCGTCTTACTGGCCACTTCCTTTACCATCTGTGCACCCATGTTTTGAAATTTATCTGCCAGTTCAAACTCCTTGGCAACTGTTACGCCATCTTTCGTTACCATGGGTGCACCGAAAGACCTTTCCAAAATAACATTCCTGCCTTTAGGGCCTAAAGTCACTACTACAGCATCAGCCAGCTTGTTAACGCCATCAAGAATTGACCTCCTGGCCTCTTCATCATATTGAAGTATCTTTGCTCCCATTAATTCTTCCTCCCCTTTACAGATTAATTATTTTTCAATCACTCCGAGAATGTCGTCTTCTCTCATAATAATGTATTCGACTCCATCTATCTTGAATTCTGTTCCGGAATACTTGCTGAAAAGCACCCTTTCGCCAGGTTTAACATCAGGTTTCACCAACTTACCCTCTTCGGTTTTTTTTCCTTTTCCTACGGCGACTATCTCGCCCTCTGCCTGTTTCTCCTTGGCAGTATCGGGAATTATGATTCCCCCTTTTGTCTTTTCCTCATCTTCCAGACGCTTAACAAGAATTTTGTCATACAATGGTCTAATTTTCATCTCTAACTCTCTCCTCTCTTAATTATGATATTCTTAACTAACCTCTTTAGTTGCAATCAGCACTATATTAAACACAAATTCCACTATGTCAAGCGATGGGGGAAAATATTTCAAAAATAAACTATCGAATGTTTAAAAGAATTATAATCCCATAGAATATTTACTTCCAATATGTTAAATAGATATAAGCGATCAGTAATCAGCTATCAGCAAAACAAAAAAAAACAATATGATATCCGGTTGAGCTGAAAGCTCGGCGGCTGATAGCTGAATGCTTATTTATTGAGAGAAAATCAGCCGTGGCAGTAAATAAAAAAACAAAGCTTTTTCTTCATCTTAAGAAATGGATGGAGAAGGCGATTATAGAATATAACATGCTGGAGGAGGGAGACAGGGTGCTTGTTGCCGTCTCCGGAGGTGTAGACAGCCTTGTGTTACTTGATCTCCTCAGCGGCCCGACGTATCTTGCTGTTCCCAAATTTCCCCTGCTGGCAGTTAACATCGATCTCGGCTTCGACAACGATGACGGCAATCATTTACTTTTGGAAAGACACTTTAAAAAAAACGGTTATGACTATATAATAGAAAAATCTGACATAGGCCCTCTTGCCCACAGCGATTACAATAAGAAGAATCCCTGTTTTCTCTGTTCACGACTGAGGAGAAAAAGGATATTTGAAATGGCCGACGAGACAGGTTGTAATAAAATTGCCTTTGCTCACCATAAGGATGATATAATAGAGACACTTCTTCTCAATATTTTTTACGCACGCGAAATCAGTACCATGACACCCAATCAGTCGGTCTTCGGGGGGAAACTGCATATCGTTCGACCTCTTTCATATATAAGGGAAGATCTAATTAAGAAGTATGCGAAAGAATGTGAGCTGCCCGCTATCGAGAACAGCTGTCCCACAAGCAAGGTCTCCCGGAGAATGTATATCAAGAAACTCTTGAATGAGCTGGAAAAAGAAAATAAGGATATTAAGGAGAATATTTTCAAGGCGATGAGTAACGTAAAGACCGATTACCTGCTTTAAAATAAGGCACAAAGCACCAAAGGCACATAGGCACAAAGGGGAAATTAGATGCTCGATACTGGATATCGGGATTCGCCGCAGGCGAAGTTTTAACCAGTAACAAGCTTTACGAGTGCATCTGAATTGGTTCAAAAAAATGAAAAGCTCTGAAAAGATAATATGCCAGAATAAGATGGCAAGGCGAAACTATTTCATTGAAGACACATATGAAACAGGCATTGTTCTTGTTGGCACGGAAGTGAAGGCCCTGCGCCAGGGCAAGGGTAATCTCAAGGACAGCTACGCCCGGGTAAATGATGAGGAGATTTATTTATACGACATGCATATCAGTCCCTATTCGCACGGCAACAGGGAAAACCACGACCCGCTCAGAACACGAAAACTGCTCCTCCATAAAAGGGAAATTAAAAGACTTTACGGCAAGACAAGGGAAAAAGGACTGGCCCTGATTCCTCTAAAAGCATACTTTAAAAACGGCAAAGTGAAGATAGAGATAGGCACCGGTAAAGGCAAAAAACTACACGACAAGCGCCAGACCCTCAAGGCCAAAGCTGATAGCCGGGATATGGAAAAGGAATTCAGGAGAAAGAACCGGTAGCGAACGCGTAGGCCACAAATTCACCTTCGTGGCTGAGACTGATGTCAACCGCTGCACGGCGGTCTTTTACATAGACGATTGGAGCCCCCAGACCGCGTGCCCCTCTTGGACGGCGAATTCCAATCTCACCAGGTTTCCGATTCAAATATAATGACAGGTGCCTTTTTGCAGCCTCACGTACAGCAGATGATTCAAAATGCGGCGAGGCATTCAAGCTCTTACTTATACGCTTTACTCCCCAGATAACTGAATCTACACCCTCAGGTGATCCTGACGCTCCAATACAATGGATAGAATCATGTGTCTGGAAAGTTTTGATGAGAATTGAACCACACGGCGTACTCACAGCTCCTGACAAGGTGTAATGACCGGAACAACTTCTGCTCAATTGCATCACATCCCCATCAAAACTTACATTATATGCACGGGGAACGGAAGGAACAGCAGGATAAGATTTACTGACAACCTTGTAAGCTGATTCCTTTCCGGCCCACAATGCCCAGAGCATAACATCCGGGTTGGCCGAACTAAATATTTGCTTCTGCTCACCTTGAGTGAAAACCCGGTTTATGAAGCGTATATCCTGACTCTTTCTCCTGGTGCCTGGACTGGTCAAATCCACTATGTCGTTGCCAACACGTTGCAAAGTAGGTTTCCTCCATTGAAGACAAGCGCTTTATTATCTGCCCGGCATAATCCCGCTGTGCCCGGAGCCCCTTGTATTTTGCTTGGGGTTTAAATGTCTCTATGCTTATGGTAAAACGCTCACCAATCTTGGGAATGTTGCTGTAGGCATCCTGATGATCGCCACGCATATATACGCACATCACATGACAATCCTCATGGTTTTTAACAAAATGGCCCACTCCATACGAAAAAGTTTCCATATTTACCCGACCGGTACGTGAACGCCCTCCCTCGGTAAATATCATCAAACTCTGCTTTCTGTTCAGGACATAATCACACTTATCCAGAACAGATTTCATTTCATCCCGGTCACCACCGCGGCTGACAGGGATACATTTCATCAAATAACATATAATGACCAAGAATAAGTTGCGCTGAAAATTCGCACTTTCGGGAAGATTCCATGCAAGCAATCTATATTGAAGCATGTAACGATATAACGGCAGCATTGCTATCGCCAGAATCGCTGAATCTATCATGGTCAGATGATTTGGGCAGATAAGCCAAGGCCCCCTATGTTTTCTGAAATGAATAAGGCATTCCTTCCTTAGCTTCTTCAAATCCCTTACCCTGTATCCCATAAATATAAAAGCAAGATAAGAAAGGGGGGCAACTACAAAAACGGCCAACCGTCCCAGGGAATACTGAAGACACAATAACCATTTTACGCGACTTTTCATTGTCTGTCCTACGCTAATTTAGCCTCGATAACTCCTACAGCATCACCGATGGTCCTGATTTTATCCGCTTCATCATCATCTATCTCGATACCGAAGACATCTTCACATTTAATGATGACATCCACCAGTCGTGCAGAGTTAACCTGCAGGTCGTCTAAGATATGGGTATCTTTTGTGGCGGCCTCAAGCACGGCCACATCTTTTGTGTAAGGTTTAAGAATCTCAACTATTTCCTTCAATATTTTCTCATCCATTTTTTCAAACTCCTATTAAATTTTAAGAGATGTTTGCAGAACCTGCAAACATCTCGAAATCCATCAGAGACGAATTTCTTGACACCTTGGTTTTAAAACAAATTTATAGTTCCCTGCAGCAAGCCACAAGGAACCTTCCAAACGCAAGGAATTCCCCGTTATTTTCAGGAATTCGCTTGTTATACGTTTTTGAGGGAAATCCGAAAGGCATTCCCTCAAAGTGACACCTTCCTAAAAACTCTCATTTTATTGGTGGAATTAGCAACACTATCTGACCGGCAAAAACCGTCATGGTTATTCTTCCCACTTCTTAAAGATCAAGCAACTGTTAACATCGCCAAAACCGAAACTCGCCTTGGCAATGATTTTCAAGTCCGGATACTCCATGACTGTGTGCGGAATCTTATCTGCAAAAGCGGCAATCTCCGGATGTACATCCTCACAATTGATGGACGGGTGCAGGAACCCTTTACATAATTGTAAAATGACCGCAATACTTTCTATCGCTCCAGTCGCTCCAAGACAATGGCCGAGCATTGACTTGGTAGAGTTGATATATGGAAAGGTCTCAGGCCCCCGTTCCAGTGCCTTCGACCAATTTTCAACCTCGCCAGGATCGGCAAATGTAGCAGTCAGGTGACCACTTATTGCATCAATTTGTTGTAGAGAGATACCGGCATCAGAAACGGCACTTTTAATGCAGCGTTGCACTCCTTCCGGATTAGGTGCGGTCATCGTACCACCGTTGCGATGACCCCCACAATTGACTGCAGCGCCAATGATCTCCGCATAAATCCGGGCGCCACGTTGCTTCGCACTCTCCAGTTCCTCAAGCATCAATACACCACTGCCTGAACCGGGAATGAAACCGCTTGCCGTCGCGCTCATAGGTCTGGAAGCCGCCTCCGGACGATCATTAAACTTCCGACTGAGTACGCGCATGGAATCAAAACCAGCCCATATATAGTGAGATGATCCCTCAGATCCACCAGCCAACATACGCTTTGCCAACCCCATGCGAATGATCTTCATAGCATCGTACATTGCTTCAGTTCCCGTACTGCACGCCGAAGAGTTCGATGTAACCTGATTGCCCAATGCCAACAAACCGGCAATGCTGGCGCTTACTCCGCTATTCATTACCTGCTCAACCATGGTACTCCCAAGGCGGCGGACCTTCCCGGCATTAACCATCGGAACAATTTTCTCCCCGATCGTGTCCATACCCCCGATTCCAGAGCCAATAACAGCCCCGGTATCCCAGTCAGCATTGCCGCTGTTGGAAGGCGGCACCTTAAAGCCCGCATCAACCCAGGCATCAATAGCGGCCACAGACGCATACCCTATATTGTCGTTAATAGACAAAAGTTTTTCTTCATCAAAATATTTTACGCGAATATTATCAAAACCCTGCGGCACTCCACCTACCTGACAGGAAAACTTTAATTCCTCAAGTTTGGGAATAAATCGGATTCCTGATCGCCCCTCCCGCAGGGCATCTTCGAAAGCACCCAACCCATGGGCATTGGGAGCCACGACTCCCATTCCCGTCACTACGACTCTATTCCGCATTGAAATTACTCCCCATGCCGGCCAGTATCCCGGAGCATACTATCTGACCATTTTCCCTCTGCATACCAACCCGCGTTTTAAGATTTCCTCTGCGAAAATAAACCTTTTCGCCTCTTATTATAACCCGCTCCCCCGGACTGACGATACCTGCAAACTCTATATCATCAGCAAGAGTAAAAAGGGTTATCATCTTCCCTGTTTGCTTATTAAGTACATTTTGCTTCATAAGCAGGTAAATACCGAAGGCAACGACACCTGTTTGCGCCATTGTTTCGATAAGAATCACCCCGGGCGTGATCGGATGGTCGGGAAAATGACCCTGATAAAAAAATTCATTTTCACGAAAACGATATGCCCCAACAATGTATTCATCATTCAATTCCAGTATCTCATCAATAAACCGAAACGGACTCTGCTGGGGTACAGCCTTGAGCACCTCTTCCATGGTTTTTTTATCAGCCGCCATAAAGACCACCATTTACATGAATTACGCTACCGGTAATGTAAGAACCGCGCGTGGCGAGAAACGCCACAACATCAGCAATTTCTTCAGAACTACCCAACCTGCCCAATGGAATATTCGCAAGTATCCCCTGCTTTACCTCTTCAGGAAGGTTTTGTGTCAGAGTTGTATCTATAAAGCCAGGTGCTACTGAATTGACAAGGATGTTGCGCCCGAATAATTCCTTTGCCAGAGATTTCGTAAAGGCATCAATAGCAGCTTTTTCCATGGTGTATGGAATCTGACCGGCATTGCCCGTGTGTCCTACGACGCTGGAAATGTTAATTATTCTACCACTGTTCTTGCGGAGCATAAAAAGGCGCAATATTCTTTTGGTCAAGTACCAGGCACCCCGTTGTATCGAGCGCTGCAGATCAAATTCCTCAATCTTCATCGTGTTTATGTCTCTGTTTATCGATATTCCGGCATTGTTAATCAGGACATCTACACGGCCTTCCTCACGCTGTACGAACTTGACCATCTCTTCCACCTGATCAATATCAGTGAGATCGGCTTCAACGAGAAAACCGTCTTCAATTTGAGAAAGAACTTCTCTTAATTCCTTCTCAACAACGCTTATGTAGTTAATTCCTATACGAAATCCTTCCTTCGATAGTGCACGGGAACACGCTGCACCAATCCCCGTACCGCCACCGGTTATTAAAGCTATCGGTTTTTCACTCATAAATCCTTCCCCTTAAAAGTTTCACGTCTCACGCTTAGCTGTATTTGTTCCCCTTGGTTTTAATCTCAGATCCTCAAACTTGATGCACCCGTAAAAAGTCCATTTTCTTCGCTCAGAACCATTTTGTGGATGCCGTTATTGCCCGGCTAAAAATCTAAAACTCGTGCTAACGCACTCAAACAGTTAGATTTTCTTAACGCCGGCCATTATCAGCATCTTTTTCCCAAAATGCTTAAATTACTTACGTTATTCTTCGAATTCGCTCCTAAAAGACTTTTTACGAGACTGTCAAACTTCAGATCTTTACCATTCCACCTACAGAATTTTGGGATCTCTTCGGATAATCCGGATAGGTTATTCCACTAAAAACTCCGCTCCGGGCCTGTTTTACAACCGCGATCAGTTCGTCATCTACAAAAACACTCCCGTCTCCTACAACCACACTTGCCCCCGATTCTTTCTGCTGAAAGTAGCGCTTTACCTCTATCTCATATCGAACACATTTATTATAAGGGCGGATTTGCCCGTCGAAAGAAACTTCCCCACAACCAAGCGCCCTGCCGGCACCCAATGATCCACGCCAGACACAGTAAAAACCTAATAATTGCCAAATGGCATCCACACAGAGACACCCCGGCTGCACAGGATCACCGAGAAAGTGGCACTGGAAATACCAGGCGTCAAGTTTTATGTCCTGTTCAGCTACAATGAACCCCCTGCTGCCGTTACTTTTGAAAGAAGTAATGCGATCCATCATAAGAAAAGGTGGCGTAGGAAGATGAGCATCAAAGCCATCAGGTGGATCTTCCACGAGATTCCCGTGAGAAAAAGCGAGCAGATCCTTCAATTCAAAATGATCTTGTTCCATAAATTCTATATATTTCATCAATCAACCCCGGCTTTCATAAGAAATCGAAAGGCTCTTCGATGCACTATTTGCAAAAATTAACAGGCTAAACGGGCAATGCCCTCGCCATGCATTTTCATCAATACTGACTGCCAAACGCTTACCATGGTTATTGCTGACCGCTTGCTTCAACTTCCAGCATCATATGAACCCAGGTGAACCCGGACCCTACCATCGCCATGGCAACACAAACTCCAGGAAGCAGATCGTCCCAGTGCTGGCTTAAAACACCTGACGCACCGGCACATCCCGTATTTCCGAAGTCCGCCACATTATGCCAATGATTACTCTCCTCAATCCCACAACGCTGACACACAGTCTTCAGCATGCCAAGATTAGCCTGATGCCCTATAAATTTTAATCGTCCTGAATTCACCGAAAAGGATGATTGCAGTTCACGCAGACACTCTGTGGTTTTGCGAATGGCAAACCCCTGTACCGCATTTCCCTCCTGATGGAAATATCCCATACGGGGAACAACCACTTTATCCCAGGAAGAAGGCCTCGAGTCATAACTACATCCAACAAATCCCATTCTCGAAGGAACAGATGCGGAAACTATCGTTGCGGTACCACCATCTCCCCAGAGAACAGCTGCGCTACGATCGGAATAGTCCACACAGCGGGTAACATTATCAGGATTAACAATCAAAACATAAGGGGGCAAGGACTCCGGCTTCATCATCCAGAGGAAGTTAATCTGCATGCCAAAACTGGTACATGCTGAGTTGAGGTCAAAGCATGGTGCTTCAATCCCCAGTTCTGCAGCCACTGTGGTCGCCTCCGCTGGAGATGCATAATCCGGGACAGAACTTCCCGAAATGACCAGACCAATGTCCTCCAGTTTCAATCCTGCTCGTTTAAGCGCCATCCGAGCAGCTGCAGCCGCAGTTTGTGCATTGGTATACACCGCTGCTTCAATTGCCTCCCTCGGATCTTTGTTTTTTGTTGCCCTGATATAATCCAGTGGAAGTACCGTACGGCGGTTATTAATACCGACACGTTCCAAAATCCATTCTTCGCTGGTGCCGATATCCAGATCCTCCAGGAACTTATTGGATATGACATTCTCAGGATGAAAATGACCCATGCCATGGAGATACAGTTTATCCGATGAATTATGCATTTAATATCACCCCAATTCACGACCAATTATCATGTTTTGAACTTCCCTAACCCCTTCATAAATATCGATGATATGGGCATCCCTTACCAGTTTTGAAATTTCATACTCTGACATAAACCCGTAACCACCATGAAGATGAAGTCCTTCGTTGGCACAGAAAAGAGCCGCTTCTGCTCCAGCATTTTTGGCCAGTGACGCATATCTGCCTCTGGCAGGATCTCCTTCTTGTACCATAACGGCTGCTTTCATAAGTGCCAGCTCAGCCAGTTCTACTTTTTTCCACATCTGCACCAACATGTCCATCGCCACCGGCATGTCACAAATTCTCTGCCCGAATTGTCTGCGTTCCTTTGTATATTCCAACGTTATATCAAACGCTCTTCTTGCAAGACCGACCCCGATAGCCGCAATCATCGGTCTTGCGTAATCAAGGACGCCGATCAGATAATTGAACCCTCTCCGCCTGTCACCAATGATCTGATGACTATCTACTACGACATCCTCAAATGTTACGCTTGCAGTATTTGACAAACATTGTCCAAGCTTATCCTCCGGTTTACCGGTAAATATTTTCCCTCCATTTTTTAAGAAAAGTTCTCTACTTCCATTAGGACTTACCTTTTCGTCTGTGATATGGGTTGTAGGGATAACGAGACAGGCCATTAACTGGCTCGTCGGTTTCCCTACTTTACAAAACACGGTAAACTGGGAGGCATAAGAAGCGTTTGTGATAAAACATTTATCCCCGTTCAGGACATATTTTCCGTCATCACTCTTTCTTATATATGTCGTCATTGCAGAATTATCAGATCCTGCTCCAGGTTCTGTAAGACAAAAAGATGCAAGAAGAGGTGCCTCGACAAAAGGTGTAAGGAACTCTTCCTTCTGTTCGTCAGTTCCCTGTTGAGAAATCACAACATTCGCCAGATCATTACACATGGCTGATGTCGAGATTCCTGTATCACCATAGGATAATTCTTCTATTATGAGTGCTGCTGATACAGAATTCAATTCATAACCTTTAATCGATTCAGGGATACACAGATTCAATAACCCCAGCTCCCATGCCTTATCGATTATCTCCCGTGGAAAAACATGCTCTTTATCCATTCTCATGACGTCTGGGAGTATCTCGTTTTTGACAAATTTGCGAATAGTATCAAGATAATCGTGCTGCTCTTCGGTAAGACTAAAATCCATAACAAATTCTCCTTTACGTTCTGTCATCAGTAAGACAAAAAAATAGCCTTCCGCTTAATTCTTCGTTCTTGCTGAAAGCCAATAGTTTACTACTACTTAATTAATCTTCAAATACTCGTTTTGCTGCTGACAGTGTTGTGATTGACGAGCACTTCACACCGATGGTCTTAAAAAAGCTTCTCAGCGGGCGGGCCGGGCCAACCTCATATATTCTGTCTGCCTTAGAAGCCAAGACACGCATATTATCGCGCCACCGTACTGTGTTACTTAACTGAGACACCAACCCGTCAACTATCTCATCAAGTTTATCTGAATGAAACCCACCGGTATAATTTGAAGTTACTTTCTTTGCACCGCTTGGTGTTAATTTCTCTTTCAGAGTATGCAATGTCTTTTTAAAGGCCTCTTCAATTGCTCTCATAAAGTAGCTGTGAAAGGGTGCACTTACATCAAGAGGTACAAATCGGAAAGTCCGTTTTTTATCTGAAGCCATAAGAAGTTTTTCCGCCTCTGGCATGGCACTGGATACTCCACTGATTACAACCTGATCTGCAGAATTTACATTCGCAACATCAACAGGAATACCCACTAAGATATCATTGATCATATTTACATCTATATTGTCTGAAATGACCGCAGACATAGATCCAACCCCCACAGGTACTGCCTCCTGCATAAGGTTGCCACGAATCTGCACAACCTTGAGAGCATCTGACAAAGGCAGGACATCCGCAGCAACAAGGGCTGTATACTCACCGAGACTGTGACCCCCGAAAAACGAAGGTGAAAAGTCATATAGAAATTTCAAGCCCTGCAGCATAGCAATCTCGGTTGTCAGAATGCACGGCTGAGCATACTCAGTAAGATTGAGCCGCTCATCCGTGCCAAAGCACATGGCAGCCACATCCCATCCGAGCGCATCAGAAGCCTCACGATAGGTATCACGGCTCACCGGAATATTGTCATAAAAGTCCTTTCCCATACCGAAGCGCTGAGACCCCTGACCGGGAAAAACCACTGCTATTTCTTGCTTTATCATAATAACCGATTCCTTTTAAATATATTAGAATTGTCGAAAAATTGTTTCGAGCAAGAACTTGGCCCGTACTTGATACGGGGAAGAATTGTATTTTTTAAAACTCTCCTTACGTTCTTTAACCGCCATCAATATATAAACACCCACAGCAGAACCCAACGAAATAAAAAGCTTGGTCAATCCACTCTCAATACCAATAACCTTTTCGCAAACAAACCAAACAACCAGATAAGTCACAGCGGTTAATATTTCCTGCATCATTTTGCCCTTTCACAACGTGAAACCAAAAGTCCCAGAGCCTTTGAGAATTTTTGGTGAATTTTATAAAACTATCATCAGCACTAACACTCCTCGACTAAGCACTATCTATGCCAAAGCATACCACAAATGTCTCCAAACACTGTAACCTATTGTACTTATTGAATGACTCCTCATTAAAACCCTCTTGTCCAGAACTATCACATCAGACTTTTTAGGGCTCATAATGTGTAATTTCCTTCACAGTGGAAATAAAACTACACAGTAAAAAATTCTGTTAGCTAAATTTTAAAAGTGAACTGTTTAAAGATTAAAAGTGAACACCCTTCAGATCGCTGTTCTTAACTCTCTGGATATCGATAAGGTTATCGTCACACCAGAATCTAACCTCAGATATATCCTTGTTCAGAGGATAAATACGAAGCGTTACCCTTTTTCCTGGAGTGGCATTATTAACCTTCAGCTGCAGATTATTAACAGATATTCTTCTATAAGAATCAATAGTTCTTTCTATCCGCAGGCAAAAGATATCTTTCACAGATTGATAAGTTGGTCTTACTCTAAACTCTCGGAATAAAGACCTCTTTTCCTCCAGTGCTCTTTGAAAACGAAAGTAAGGAACCTCCTGAGTTGTAGAATGAATCTGACGGTAATTGTATCTGTGGATCTCACGGTCAAGAACTCTTTGAGCATCCCGCATATCAGTTACATTATCTCTCACACACGTTCGTACGATTCTGT
>JAUSPI010000037.1 GCA_030655775.1 Syntrophales bacterium | reverse complement strand
TTAATTCTTTCACCGATATCCTCTTCCATCCACATCCTGGCACCGCCGGCGCCACAGCAGAAGCTTTTGTCCCGATTTCTCCCCATCTCTACCAGTTTCATGCCGGGAACAGCTTTCAAAACATTTCTCGGCTGATCATAGATATTGTTGTATCTTCCAAGAAAGCAGGAATCGTGGTACGTGAAACGTCCCGGGACAGATTTATTCAATATGATCTTTTTCTGTGCAATCAGATCGGCCAGTATTTCCGTGTGGTGATAGACCTCATAATTTCCGCCGAAATTCGGATAATCTTTTTTGAGAGCATTGTAGCCATGTGGACATGTGGTAATGATTTTCTTTACACCGTAACCGTTCATCACTTCAATATTCATCTGGGCAAGTATCTGATAGAGATACTCATTTCCACCCCTCATGGCGGAATCACCACAACAGCCCTCCTCCGTGCCGAGAATTCCGAAGCTGACCCCGGTCGCCTTGAGAATCCTGGCAAAGGCAACCGCTGTTTTCTTGCCCCTGTCATCAAAAGATCCGGAACATCCCACATAGTAGAGATACTCCACATCGGGATTTTCTGAGAGGGTCTTTATGCCGAGCTCCTTGGCCCAATCTCCGCGCATATGAGCGCCGATACCCCAGGGATTCGAATTATTTTCCATATTCCTGTAAGTCAACTGCAGCTCCTGTGCAAAGTCTGCCTCCATCAACACTTTATGCTGCCTCATGTCGACAATCTTGGGAACATGCTCGATATAGACGGGGCAGTGCTCCATACAGTACATGCAGTTCGTGCAGGCCCACAATTCATGCAGATCAATGACCTCGCCGAGCATCGCCTTTTCCGGTTCCGGTATCTGGGGATTTTCCCCGTTACCTGCGGCTTTCTTCGCTTTAAGAACAACAGGTGCCCTCTCCAACCAGTATCCTTTAATGTCCTGAATGAGCTTTTTGGGAGAAAGCGGTTTTCCGGAGAGATAAGCCGGGCAGCCATCCTGACAGCGCCCGCAGCGTGTACAGGCATCTGCATCGAATATCTGTTTCCATGTAAATTCTTCTAATTGACCCGCACCAAAGGATTCGGCAGTTTCAAAGTCCCGGATCGGTTCAAGTGCGCCGGAGGGTTTCAGTGACTTCATGTACTGGTTGGCCGGAGAGGTAATCATGTGGATCATCTTGGAATAGGGAATATAAGCGATAAAACCAAAGGCCATTAAGGCGTGAAACCACCATGTGACCTTGTGAAGGGATTCCAGCGTCTCCGTATTTATACCGCTAAAAATCTTTGCCAGTAGAAACCCGATCGGAGACCAGGCGGCCCATGATGGTTCGGTAGCGGCAATCCTCAGTCCCTCAACAATAAATCCTGTAACAATTATGCCCAGTATTAGAATAAGCGTAATAGCGTCATCAGGGGTGTTGTCAAGCCGGTCTATCTTCCTTATGTATCTCCTCTCGATGGCAAGAATTACGCCTATTATGACAAATAAGCCGAAGATATCCAGGGTAAGTGAAAACCAGAGGTAAAACGATCCATGATAGAATGGTAAACCTATGTGGGCTTCGATAGCGTCAACAGCCGCGCCAAATAACAGGACGGCAAATCCAAAAAATATCAATCCGTGAATAATTCCCGGATAGGCATCCTTAAATGTTCTTATCTGCAAAAAACCGTTGATGATAAGAGACTTTATTCTTTCACCCGTATTGTCATTTCTGTTTTCAGCCTTACCCAGGGCGGTCCACATCTGCCATCGCCTGTATATGCCAATGATAAAGATCGCAATTGTGACCGCGGAAAAGAGATAGAGCGCGATCTCAAAACTGTGGGCATTCCAGAAAATCTCTCTTCCTTCATGCCCTGTGGTGAAAATCTGTTTCGCCGTATGTTCCATAATATATTATGTAAAATCCCCCCTTACCACCCTTTAGCAGGGAGAAGATAAGGGGGGACCATTTCCCTCCTGTTTGTTTTATCCTGAAATTTCTTTTACTATTCCCTTTACATACTTTCCAATAGCGAGCGAAGAGGTAAGACCCGGAGATTCTATGCCGATAAGGTTTATTAATCCCGGAAAGCCTTTCTCCTCTTCATGTGTTATGACAAAGTCCTTGAGGGTTTCTCCCGGGCTTTGAAGCATTGGTCGTATTCCTGAAGATTCAGGTTCTAAGTCATCAATTTCAAGAAAAGGGAAATACTTTTTCGCAAAATCAAAGAATAATTGCTTTTTGTTTTCATCGACCTTGTATTCTATCTCATCGACATAGTACTCATCGGGGCCAAGTCTTTCTCTTCCATCGATGGCAATGCAGTTATGAATTCCTACGCCGACTTTCCCCGGAACAGGGTAGATAAGCCTCTTTACCAATCCCCACTTTTTGGGCCGTATGCTGAAATAATCACCTTTCAACAGGTACGTCTTATACCCTGCCTTCGGTATATCTATTCCGGCTAATTCTGCTATCTTTTCGGCGTGCAACCCGGCAGCGTTTATTAGAATAGGTGTGGTAAAAGAAGAAATTCCTTCAGAGTCCCTTATCGTAACCTTATACTTTGAGTTTATTTTTTCTATTTCTATTGCCTCGCAATTGAAGACAAAATCAACATTTTCGCTTGCTTTGTTATAGAGTGCTTTCATATACGAAAAAGAATCAACGATTCCCGAAGGAGGAGATAGCACCCCTGCTATTCCTTCTACATTCGGTTCAAGTTTTTTGAGCTCATCTCTCGAAATAAATTTTAAACCTTCGACTCCATTTTTCTTGGCCTGATTATAGAGTTTTTCAAGCCCCTCCATCTCGTCTTCTTCAATAGCTGAAAAAATCTTCTCTACTCTTTCACATCCGACACCGTGCTTTGCACAAAACTCATAGAGCAGAGCATTGCCTTCGATACATAGCTTTGCTTTAAGAGAATCTTCATGATAGTAGATCCCCGCGTGAACTACTTCGCTGTTCCTGCTGCTGGCCTCATGCCCGAAGGACTCGTTTTTTTCGAGAACAAAGACTCCTTCCTGGGCT
>JAUSPI010000036.1 GCA_030655775.1 Syntrophales bacterium | reverse complement strand
AAGAAGATATTGAGGCAAAAGGTTTTACTATTGCACAGGAAAGAACCGAGCAGGCCCATCAGGTAAAGTGGTGCAAGATGAACGGGGCGGAAGTCCTGGAAAAAGCTGACTGGGCAGGTAAGTACATTCCAATTATTCCGGTTCTCGGTGATGAAATCGTAGTTGAAGGGAAGAAATATTATTTGTCTCTGGCAAGGGGGGCGAAGGGCCCGCAAGAGATGTACAATTACCATTCGACAGCGGCCACCGAAACTATTGCCCTTGCTCCGAAAAGTCCTTTCATGGTTGACCATCGCCAAATTAAGGGATTTGAGAACGAGTGGGAAGAAGCCAACACTACCAACAGAATGTATATCAGGTATAATGCGATTGCGGGACTGGAGAAACCCCAACGAGAGAGGCAGACAGAAGTTCCTTCAGCTATTATGGCGATGATGCAGCAAGCAGCGTTTGATATAGAGGATCATCTTGGGCGTTATGAAGCGACAAAGGGGCAAAAATCCAATGAAAGAAGCGGTAAAGCTATACTGGCACGAATAGCACAGGCAGATAAGGGGACATATACGTTTGTTGACAACCTTACAAGGGCGATAGTGTATGCCGGCAGACAAATCATTGACTTAATCCCCAAGATTTACGATACACAAAGAGCGCTAACGATAATGGGCGAGGATGGGGAACAGAGCATAGTTCAGGTAAATGTTCCAGAGCTTGACGGTATGGGTAATGCAGGATTAGCGAATGATCTTTCAGTTGGAAAGTATGATTTAATTGCATCAGTTGGAGCGTCATTCGGGTCCAAGAGGCAGGAAACAGTAGCAATGATGCTTGAAAGTATGCAGTATGCGCCCGCTATTGCACACATAATTTCACCGCTTATCTTCAAGTATGCTGACTTTCCGGGGGCACAGGAAATATACGCCGAGATAAAAACACAAGTAGAAAAAATGCAGGAAGGAGAACAAGGTGGAAACAAAAAAGGCCCGAAGTGAGAGGATGAAAGCCTGGCACGCAAAGAAAAGACTTGAAAAAGAGAACCTATTAAAGGAAGCACCAGGGGAAGTTGTAGAGGAAGCTGTAGAGGAAGTTTTGGAAGAAGCCCCACAGGGATTGCCGCAGGAATTGCCTATTGTGCTGTCAGGATTTACGCCTGAAAAGGTTGAAGAAACTAAAGCGGCAAGAGAAAAAGGTTTTGCACAGTGGCAGGAAAAGAAAGAACTTAAAAAAGAAGGCATGGAATGGCCATTACCGAAACTTTACAGCACGGTTTTTGTTGCTGATATAAATACGAGACAGAAAACACACAAACTAACGTGGAATCTTGAAGGCAAACAGGAATCCATGATTGTCCGGCAGAACAAATTAGCTAAAGCATCCTTTTTAGTAGCCATTAAGGTGCTAAGGAGCCTTGGATACAGGGAAGATTTGAAACTTAAAGAGGAACTGTCCCCAGCGGGATGGTATTTTAAACTATGACCGAAGAGGAAAAAGAAGAAATAATTGCGATAATTGACAAAATAGAGTATGGTGAGATTGTCATTAAGAAAGAAGCCGGGAAAATTGTGTTTATAAAGGAAACGAAGAGCATTAAACTATCCAAATAATGGAGGTGAATATGAAACTTAAAATAAAGGATTGGAATAAATTATGCTCAGTGCTTATTCCTATTTTACAAGGAGAAACATTAAGAACCGTAGCCAATAAGTTAAATATATCTCCTGAAAGAGTCCGTCAATTAGTAGGTAAAGGGATAAGAGTAATTTTTCTTTTTGCTGATGATAAAAATCTTTCAAAAAAGTTAGACAATAAAGGGTTAAAGGAATATAGACAACATGCTAATGAAATTCTTATCCATTTAAGGAATTTCCCAAAGAATTTTTACAGAGAAATAGGTGACATGCCTGAAGAAGATATTTCAGTAAGACTCTATAATTGTATGAAATATCATGGTTTTAAAAATATAAATGAAATGAAGAAAAAAACAGATAGTGAATTGTTAAGTATGAGAAATGTTGGCGAAAAAACCCTAAGAGAAATTAGAAGAATAGTTCTTTAACAACTAAATAGATAATCGTTATTGAAAAAATTGAGGCGGTTTTCCAGAAATGGATGCCGCTTTTTTTATTAAATCGACTAAGGTCGCAAAAAAGGAGCAAATCATGGAAGAAACAACAGTCGTCGAAGAAGTGGCGCAAGAAGAAACCACAGAAGTTCAAGAAGAAACCACAGAAGTTGCCAGAGAAGAAGAGGTAGTTGAGGAAACAACTGAAAAAGTTATCGAGGAAGATTCTCGCAAACAAACAGCCCAGGAACGAATTAATGAAATTACTCGTGCCCGTAGAGAAGCTGAACGGGAAGCAGAATACTGGAAAAATCTTGCAATCAAGCCGGAACCGGTAAAGGAAACGCCTTCAGGCCGTCCGAAAGTAGGAAATTATGAGACGACCGAAGAATATGAAGATGCTTTAATCGGTTGGCACGATAATAAACGAGTCGCCGCAACAGGAGTAGCGGAACAGCAGAGAAGGCAGACAGATATGCTGAAAACCTTCAATGCAAAAGCCGCAGGGTTACGTAAAGCGCACGGAGACTTTGACGAGATAATCGAATCACCTGTTTTTACTGATATTATGCGAGAAGTAGTTCTTTCCGCTGATACGGGGCCGGAATTAGCATATTATCTTGGTTCAAACAGGGAAGTCGCACAAAGAATCGCACAATTACCACCTGCAATGCAGCCCTATGAAATAGGAAAGTTAGAAACGCAGATAAAGCTGGCGCAGAAAACAAAAACAATAACAGGGGCCCCCGCACCAATAGTTCCGACTGGAAGTATTACCGGCGGCGGTGAGAAAGACCCATCCAAAATGACAACGGCAGAGTGGATGAATTATGAAAAAAACAGAGAAATGGATAAACTAAAAACTAAATTCGGAGGTTAACGCCTCCAATAGGAGGATATAATGCCTAATGCAATAAAAACTTTAAGTTCTGGAGATATAACGAGAAAATCTCTCGCCCTTCTCCACAACAATTTGATCTTCTGTAAGTTGATCAACAGAGAATATGACAACAGATTTGCAAGATCAGGTGCCAAGAATGGTGGAACCCTTTTAATCAGGGAACCGAATCAATTTACCGTGCGAACAGGTGCGGTAATGGACACTCAGGACATAGACGAGTCCACGCAGACGCTTACATTGGCTACACAGAAAGGCGTGGATGTCAACTTCAGTTCTGCTGAACTCACACTTTCCCTGGATGATTTTTCAGACAGAATCCTGAAACCAGCCATGGCAAGACTGGCAGCGGATATTGACAGCACCGTTCTCACAGGATGCGCTAAATCTGTGTACAACATTGTTTACACGACAATCGGTGCTGCGCCTGACACGGTAGATGTACGTTCAGCAAGGGCGAAGTTAGCCAAAGGGCTTGCCCCGACCAACGATAGGGCAATGGTAATGGAATCCCTCAGTATGAATGCGGTAGCCGTGGATGTACCGGCATGGTTTCAGCCTGGATCAGAAATTGCGAAGGCATACGATACAGGTTTGATGGGACGTTTCGGCGGATTTAATTTCTACGAGACGGAAATGATTCCGACCATTATCAATGGGTCAAGAACCGATGCGACCCCGATTTGCAATACTACCGAAGCCTCGGGTATTACGAGCGGGACAGCAACCGTAACGACAACTGGAGCAGCGGGGACAGTAGCGGTTGGTGATATTTTCACGATTGCTGGCGTTTATGCAGTCAATCCTGAAACAAAGGCAGTATATGAGCATCTTCAGCAGTTCGTTATTACTGCGGCGCATACCAACGATGCATCGGATGTATGGGCAGTAAGTCCTACACCTATTTCCTCGGGTGCGAAGCAGAACATTTCGGTAGTTTCTGCCGGTGCAAGTAAGGCGGTTGTTTTTGTCGCGGCTGGTGGTTCTGGAGAAGCTTCTACGGGATATGCAACTAATCTGGGATTCCAGAAAGGTGCATTTACAATGGTAACGGCTGACCTTGAAATGCCTAAAGGTGTTGATTTCGCCGCAAGAGAAGTCTATGACGGTATCTCACTGAGAATTGTCAGGAATTATGACATCGTTAACGACAAATTTCCTTGCCGAATTGATGTCCTCTTTGGCTACAAAGCCATAAGGCCAGAATGGGCGGTTCGACTCCCAGGGTGATAAGTAACTGATATCGTTGGGCTTTTAGCTTTTAGCCTAGCGTTTAGCCAGAGCTTTTGGCAAATGTTCAGAAACATCGGTCTTGGAAACATGTAAAACAGGAGGTTTTAAAATGACTATCGAAATTTTGGGAACAGGACAACCAGATGGAACTGCTGTAGTGAAAGCTACTACAGAAAAAATCCATCTTTACGGTGGTACGGCAGTTTCACAGGCGGCTACAATATCTGATTTTGCATCGGTTACTGTTGCAGATACAGCTTTATCTACAACCAATACAGCTATTAACGCAATGGTAACGAAGTTGAATATCCTGTTAAACGATTTGTCTAACATTGGAGTACACGCTTCGGAGTAACCTTTAAGATGGGGTGGCTTTGGCTGCCCCACCACAAAGGGGTTGGTATGAAGAAGGTTTTTT
>JAUSPI010000035.1 GCA_030655775.1 Syntrophales bacterium | reverse complement strand
CTGAAATAATTAGATGCTGAAACAAGTTCAGCATGACAAATGGTGCAGTTTATGACTTTTTACGAGTCCATCAAAGTTAAAACCTGAAACGTTAGACTTTTAAAAGGAACAGATGAAGAAAATAAGGGTCGGTGTGGTAGGCATAGGGCATCTCGGGAACTACCATCTGCAGAAATATAATAAATTGCCGGAAAGTGAAATAGTTGGTGTGGCTGATATTGTGGAGGAGCGTGCACGGTCAGCCGCAAAAGAATACGGATGTGAAGCCCTCTATGACCACCGCGATCTTATAGGAAAGGTCGATGCGGTAAGTGTTGCTGTTCCGACAGTATTACATCACAAAGTAGCAAAAGACTTCCTTGAATCAGGGATTGATGTTCTTCTCGAAAAACCTATTACAGAAACCCTTGAAGAAGCTGATGAGCTTATCTCAATTGCCAATAAGAATGGGGTAATGCTTCAGATAGGATTCGTTGAGAGGTTCAACCCTGCCATAGTTTCTCTCGGTACGGTTATAGAGAGCCCTCTTTTTATTGAGTCTCACCGTCTTCATCCCTTCGGGGAACGGGGGACTGATGTAGACGTTGTGCTTGATTTAATGATTCACGATCTCGACATTATTCTTCAGTTTGTAAAATCGGAGGTGCTGGATGTAGCGGCCGTCGGCGTATCTGTTTTATCGAACAAGGTTGACATAGCAAATGTCAGGATAACATTCCAAAATGGATGCGTGGCAAATATCACAGCCAGCAGGATAACAGCTAAGAAACTACAGAAGATCAGATTTTTTGGACTCGAGGGGTATCACTCTGTCGACTACGGAAAGAGGGAACTAATATCACTCAGCAGAAGAAGTAGCGCAGACGGCCGGATAGAAATAGTCCAGAACGATGTGACAGTAACAAAACATGATCCCCTGGAAGAGGAAATAAAATCTTTCCTTAATTCTGTTATAAAAAGGACGCCGCCTTTGGTTTCAGGAGAGGATGGGAGAGAGTCCCTGAAACTGGCGCTGAGCATAATTGAAAAGATGAAAACTGATCAGGGAATTATCCAATGATCCCAATGGTAGATCTTCAAAGACAGCATAAAATCCTCAAAGACGACATTGATGCGGCCATTGCCGAAGTGCTGAATAGCTCGCAATTCATACTGGGACCCAATGTACTGGAACTGGAGAAAGAGATAGCGGCGTACCATGAAGTTCCTTTTGCTGTGAGCGTGGCCAACGGAACAGACGCCCTTTTCCTTGCCCTGAAAGCATGTGGAATCGGGGATGGAGATGAGGTCATCACCACACCTTTTACTTTTATTGCAACGGCAGAAGTCATATCCCAGTTAAATGCCATCCCTGTCTTTGTGGATATCGTTCCCGACACTTTCAATATTGATCCGGAAGAAATAGAGAAAAAGATCACAAAAAAGACGAAAGCCATCATTCCGGTTCATCTCTTCGGCCATCCTGCAGAGATGGATCCGATAGTCAAACTGTGTCAAAAATATAATATCAGGATCATTGAAGACTGTGCCCAGGCCTTCGGTGCCGAATATAAAGGGGAAAAGGTGGGAACCATCGGTGATTGCGGGTGTTTTAGCTTTTTCCCGAGTAAAAATCTCGGCTGCTATGGCGATGGAGGAATGGTAATTACCAGAGAGGAAAATGTTGCAGAACAGATAAGATTGCTTAGGAATCACGGGAGTACTGTCAAATACTACCATAGTGCCATAGGCTACAACAGCAGGCTCGATGAAATACAGGCGGCCATAGTCCGGGTAAAATTAAAAAAAATAGACGAATTCAACGAATTACGCCGAGCAAACGCGGATATTTATAGGTCGTGCATAAAAAAGAATGACGTTATCCTCCCGATAGAATCTGCCGGATGCAGGCATGTCTATCACCAGTTCACCATCAAATCAAAGAAAAGGGATAGCATAATAGATTGCCTGAAAAGAGACGATATAGCATCCGCTGTTTATTATCCCCTCCCCCTGCATAAACAGGAGGTATTTGCCGATCAAAGAACGGTCAGCGGTGAGCTGCCGGTTAGTGATGAGTGTGCCTCGGAAGTTCTCTCCCTCCCGATGTTTCCGGAACTCAGAGAAGAAGAAATCCAGCATATCAGTGATGTGATAAATAATGTTCCCTGAATCTACTAATCCCCGGAATATAATGATAGTTGCGGGGGAGGCTTCCGGAGATCTGCACGGATCCAATCTGGTAAAGGAAATTCATCGGATAAATCCTTCTGTCAGATTCTATGGAATCGGGGGCAAGAAACTGAAGGAGGCGGGCGTTGAGCTTATTGCCAATTCATCCGATACAGCAGTTGTAGGGCTTACGGAGGTTGCTTCCAAGCTAAAATTTATCCTGAAGGTCATGGGTCTGCTGAAAAAGTCACTGAGGGAAGACAAACCAGATCTTTTGATACTTATCGACTATCCCGACTTTAACCTTCCTCTGGCCAGAACGGCCAGAAAGAACGGGGTCAGGGTGTTTTACTATATAAGTCCTCAAGTCTGGGCATGGAGAAAAAGGAGGATTAAACAGATTGAAAAGATTGTTGACAGAATGGCGGTTATTCTTCCTTTTGAGGCGCAGATCTACGATAAATCGAAATTGGATGTAAACTTTGTCGGTCACCCACTTCTTGATGTAGTGAAAAAGAAATATTCCAGAAAAGAGGCGCTGAAAAAATTCGGCCTTGAAGAAGGATGCACAACGATAGGAATCCTCCCTGGAAGCAGGGAAAGTGAGGTGAAGAAACTTTTACCTGAAATGCTCAAGGCGGCTGAAATTCTTGAAGATCAAATTACCCCCATTCAGTTTGTATTACCCCTGGCTGATACTCTAAACATTGATTTTGTCTTAAAAATAATTGATAAATATTCTGTAAATGTCAAAGTCATCCCGGATGATATTTACGACGTGCTAAGTATATCAGATGTCGTCATGGTTGCCTCGGGAACGGCTACTCTGGAAACCGCCCTGCTGGAAAAACCAATGGTCATAATATATAAGGTTTCCACTCTTTCTTATTATATAGGAAAGATGTTCATCAAAGTGAACAATATCGGATTGGTCAATATAATTGCCGGGAAGACCATAGTTCCCGAGTTTATTCAGGATAAAGCTACTGCTTCGAATATAGCAGAGGAAATTTCGGATATACTTACCAACAGATCAAGGATGGACAGAATACGGAAAGAACTGTCCGGAATAAGGGAAAAACTGGGTAGCCCGGGTGCAGCGGCAAGGACGGCCAGACTGGTATATGAGATGATAAGGGATAATTCAGGAGACAGGAGACAGGAGATAGGAGACAGGAGTCAGGAGACAGAATAAAGGACGGAATCCGACATCTATTCTGACTCCTGACTCCTGGCTTCTTAGAGATTATTAATTATGGAAATATTCAAACGTCTTTTAAAACTTGCAAAACCACATATAGCAAAGTTCATGCTGGCAATGCTCTGTATGCTTGTAGTCGGGGCATCGACAGCAGCAGCCGCCTTTCTCGTCAAACCGGCTCTTGATGATATATTTTTAAATAAAAATGCCGATATGTTGCTGTTAATACCCATAGCGATAGTGGTGATATACTTTCTGAAAGGGGCCTGCAGCTACGGCCAAACGATTCTGATGAGCTATATCGGTCAGCGAGTGGTAACAGACCTGAGAGCTGAACTCTATAATCATATTCAGAGGCAGGCGCTTTCGTTCTTTACCAGGAACCCGACCGGTATACTTATGTCACGAATAACCAATGATGTCGGCTTAATCCAGGGTGCGGTGTCAGAAGCCGTGACCAGTCTAATGAAGGATTCTTTCACCCTCGTTTGCCTCATGTTTGTCATTTTTTATCGTGACTGGAAGCTTGCTATTGTAGCGATGTTCGTTTTCCCCTTAACCATCTATCCGATAGCGAAGTTCGGCGAAAAGATGCGAAAAATCGCCACCAGCACCCAGGTCACCATGGGAAGTCTTACTACCCTTCTCCAGGAAACAATATCCGGTACGAGGATAGTAAAGGCCTTCGGAATGGAAAATTATGAAAATGAAAGATTTGGCAAAGAGAATGAACGCCTCTTTAAGCTCACGATGAAATCCGTATCCGTAAGAGCTATATCCAGCCCATTTATGGAGTTTCTGGGGGGTATCGGAATTGCCGCAATTGTACTTTATGGGGGATATGAGGTAATCAAGGGAACGTCGACACCGGGGACATTTTTTTCATTCCTTACAGCCCTTATTATGCTTTACGAACCGGTTAAGAGACTAACGAACGTTAATAATACCATTCAGCAGGGGATCGCTGCTGCCGTACGGGTCTTTGATGTTATGGACATCGTTCCCGAAATAAAGGACAAGAAAGATGCAGTGGTTCTACCCCCGATTTCCAGCACCATCGATATCCAGAATGTCTCTTTCAGCTATGAGGATGCGCCGGTCCTAAAAAATATAAATCTCAGCGTTAAAGCGGGTGAGGCGGTCGCATTTGTCGGTATGAGCGGGGGGGGAAAG
>JAUSPI010000034.1 GCA_030655775.1 Syntrophales bacterium | reverse complement strand
CGCCGGTGACCGGTTAAAGTATTTTGCCAAGTTCCCTGCTTCTCTCAGGTATGTCGCTTGCGTCCTTGTTGTGGCTCCTTTCAACTGAAGGTCTGCCAACATCTGATCTCTCAACTTTCCCATAATACAATCTCCTTTTGTTAATAAATTCCCGCCGGCTCATGCCGATGGTATGACAAAAGAAACTGTATTGAGATTCGAGTCGATCAGCAAGCGTAACAAAAAGTCTATGTTGAATATTCGGAGGGATTGGTTTATCGTGAACCACCAAAGAATGCCAAGCGGAGGCTACCGCGCAGCGGTTTAGTTCTTCAATTAATTATCCTTGATGGAATTTTTCAGCTATTGTGATATGGTCGGTATAAATATGGACACTACGTTAAGAGGAAGGATGCGCTTATGAAAAGAATCAGTTGGTTCTGTTTGATATTTAGTTTATTTGTTCTTGTAGGTTGTGTATGCGCCACTCAGAGCAATATAAACAGAACGTATGAGCTGAAAATGTTGACGGAGGAATACCCGCCAGTTACCTTTATGAAAGATGGAAAGGTTGCCGGTTTTGTCACGGACGTGGTGCGGGAGATCATTACCCGTCAGGGCATTCCAGATCACATTCGGTTGACCTCCTGGGATGAAGCCTACAATGAGGCGTTGAGCAACCCAAATGTAGTGCTCTTTAGTGCAGAGAGGACGGAAAAACGGGAGAAGCTGTTTCAATGGGTAGGGCCGGTCGGCAAAAATAGCGCGATCTTTTACGCAAAGAAGGGTTCCGGTATCAGAATCAACAGCTTGGAAGAGGCCAAAAAGATTCCTGCCATTGCGACGACTACTAACTGGTTTACCGAACAATACCTAAAGGACAAAGGTTTTACAAATCTGGTTAGTTCTCCTCTTCCAATCACCAGTGTTAAGCAACTCATGAACGGAGAGGTACAGCTTTCAGTCTTTACCGACATTACAATTCCCGAAATTGTAAAGAATGCCGGATACAGCATGGATGATCTGGAACCGGTCTTTACTGTGAGCAATACCTATTTTTACATCGCGGTGTCGCTTGGAACTCCTGTTGAGATGGTTAAAAAATGGCAGTCGGTCCTGGATGGCCTGAAGGCGGACGGCACCTTCGAAAAGATATACCGGAGCTACATTCCCAATGCGAACCTGAATGATCTGCTGAAAAAATAGAGAAAGAGTCCATTAAACCAGCATGATCCGGATGCGCTAATTTCCAGGATGCTGTACACAGTGAAACCTGTTTTCCATTGCGCATCAGACAGAAGGCCACCACGCCGACAAAGGGGGGGGTTATGAAATCCAGAATATCATTATGCCTCTTCTTTCTATTTTGTATGGCTTCCTTTGTCAGCGCCGACGAATACAGTGGCGGCGTTCAGGCACGGGTTGTCCTCAAAACAAAAAACATGAGCAACGGCCAACCCATCGCCTACTTAAAAATGGACAACCCTGAAGTGACGGTCATGACTGTGGAACTTCCCCTTGGTGCTGAAACAGGATGGCACACTCATCCTGTCCCTGTTTATGCCTACGTGTTATCAGGGTCATTGACTGTTGAGGTGGAGGGTAAAAAACATCAATCTTTCAATCTGGAGATGGGATCATCGAGATAGTCAACACCGGTCACTGCGGCAAAAATACCGGGGATGTTCCGGTCAAGCTGGTTGTTTTCTACACAGGTGCAGAGAATTTGCTCAATGTAATAAGAACAGTCGCACCCTGACTTAATTAGACAGAGCCTGTTGATTATTGGAGGGAGAGGGGCAGCTCTTGGTTATTGAATAGTGGGTCCTCCCGGTGATCTCCTGCTAAGGTAACACGGGGTTACTTTCTTGATCTCCTCGGTAAAATAAATACTCTTAGCTGATAAGGAGGATGGGATATGAAAAAAGCTTACGTGTTTATTCTTCTGGTTTTTCTGAGCATTATGTTTCTTAATCAAACCGCTTTCTGTCAGTCAAAAACAGGGAAAAGCTTATCGGCTTTGGATTTGATGATTAAGAGTGAGGTTGAAACGGCAATCAGCATGCTCCAGGCCATTTCTGAAAAACATCAAAAAGGTGAAATGACCATGGAGCAGGCAAAGAAGCTTGGCGCGGACCTGCTGCGAGAACTTCGCTACGGAACGGATGGATATTTCTGGGCAGATACTGAGGAGGGTGTCAATGTGATTCTCTACGGTCGGAAAGACGTTGAGGGGAGAAATCGGCTTGAGGACAAGGACCAGAAAGGCACTTTTTACGTAAAGGAATTCATCGGGAAGGCCAAAACCGGCGGCGGATATGTGGAGTACTGGTTTTCGAAGCGGGGAGAAAGCACCGCCAAACCCAAGAGATCATACGTGATGCCTTTCAAACCCTTCGGATGGGTTATCGGCACTGGATATTACCGATGAGATGAGAGGTACGGCGACTGAACCGATGGTTTTTTGTTGCTCATATCTTACGTACAACTTCCTCCCCAAATTTTTCACTTCGGAGAAAATGCAGGGCTTCTAATCGAAATCATTGATGTTCTTTCAGTAATATGTGATACGGGTAACCTGGTCTGTGAAAGGAGGGAAATAGAGATGAAAACGGTCAGAAGAATACAATACAAACCGATGTGCGGTTTTGTAAGGTTTGCCATGATTGTACTGTCGCTGATTGGCATAATGCTGTTTTTTTCTCTTTCCGTATTGGCGGAGGTGCGTGAGACCGTCAACCTGCGAGACATGGCAATGAAAATTATTCAAGCGTTCTCGTGGCAATGATCACCTTTATCGCCAGCCCCTGCTTTTCGATGCAAAATATCCTTTGACAAGCAAAAACAGCCCCCTATACTTCCGCCCATCGAAAGCAATGACTTATCAACAAAACGCCTCTGTCTGATTGATGGTAAGTATAATAATGAAGAAGAAGCCATGATCGGTAAAATTAAAAAAGCATTGGAGCTCTAGAAACCAAGACTCTCATGCCCTGTGGGATGATTTGCTTTTTATAAAAAACGATTAACGGTTTTCCAAATCCCGGAAAGCGATCATGTTATAGGAACTGGTTGCTTCCAATACCGCCCGGATGATCGCTCTGGTCATACAATCGGCCGCTGCTCTGCCGACCTCAATTAAAGCCATTGCTTTGGGCGCGGCGAAAAAACCGGGTGTATCGGGTAATTCTTTCTTGTTTGTCGCCATACAAAAAATTGTGTCACCATCGAACATTGTGTGCGCCGGCCGGATAGCGCGCGCCATCCCGTCATGAGCCATCTGGGCAATTTTTTGCGCCTGAGCTTTGGTCAAAACAGCGTCTGTTGCTACAATGCCGATTGTTGTGTTGCGGCCTGCTTCCGCTTTAGGCGGTACAGGTAACAATACCGATCTTTTTCCCTGCTTGCCGAATTCTGCGCCTTGCTCCATCCTTATTTCCCATGGTTTTCCAGTCGCCGGATCTATTACTGATCCCAAAGAATTGACGGCAACCATTGCCGCTACTGTCAATCCTGAAGCCAAAACTTCACTCGCCGTTCCCAGTCCGCCTTTAATCCCACCTGCCAGAGCGCCAGTACCCGCCCCCACGCATCCTAATGGAAACGCGTCGGGTCCGGCATTTTCACAAGCCTTGGTTCCCCATGCGGCATCAATTGCAGGGATATAGTCTTTGCCGCGACCCAAATCAAACAGCGCCGCTGCGGGCACTATCGGCGCCACGTTGCCAGCCTCAAGCGGAAAGCCCAAACCTTTCTTAGAAAGCCAGCGCACAACGCCATCCGCCGCGGAAAGACCGTACACCGAACCGCCGGTAAGGACAATCGCCTGCACTTTTTCCACCAGATTAAGCGGTGCCAAAAGATCAGTTTCGCGTGTACCCGGCGCTGAACCACGCACATCCACCCCGGCGGTTGCTCCCTCAGGACATATCGCCACACTTACACCGCAGGCCGCTTTGGTATCAGTAAAATGCCCAACCAACAGCCCTTCCACATCCGTAAGAGAATTATTTTTTTCCGTATTCATTCAAATGATCCTATTTGTTTTCTTGTTTATGCCCTTACTATAAGAATTTCGGTTTTGTATGTCAAGAAACTGTTTGCATTTTCCAATAAAGCCTATTCATGAAATATACAATTTGGGGAGGGAGATTTTCGGTTGATTGAAGGTGGGGGCTCCTTCCTGTAGTCCACAGGATCAGTATATTTGCATAGATACAAGACTTCGATGCGTAATCAACGAGCCACCCTGCAAATCTTCCCTGTCAAGAGCAAATAGAATGTCCGGTTTTGTAGCAAATGAATTGTCCGCTTTTTCTGTTCTTCAGGGAAGCCTGATTTTTGAACAGGAGATGAGCGGCGGACGTGCGCTAACCTCAATGGTTTTTAGGGTAACTCCGTCAGGCCGCCTTTTTTAGTTCTTTGAGTTTTCCTGACGGCAAGCAGACCTTCCTCGCGAAGTGGGTAGGCAAGGTCTTGGAGGACGACTATATCTGCTACGACATCACGTCGGTATCGTCGTATTCGGAACTCAACGAATTCATCAAATGGGGTCACAACCGCGACAAGGAGAAACTTCCCCAGATGAACCTCGCGATGCTGTT
>JAUSPI010000033.1 GCA_030655775.1 Syntrophales bacterium | reverse complement strand
CTGTCATCCCAATACCCGCATTGATAGAACCGTTGAAATGCTGGCAAGGCGGTTTTACCCTGAAAAAATTACTTCTAATGAAAAGCAATAAGTTATCTTTTCTATGGCCAGACAAAAAGAGTAATGGGGTCAGGCATTGACTGGGGGCGCAATATAAAACAAACAAATTCCTTGCCGGGAAGCGCACCGCCCTGTGGGCGGGGAGCTTCACATTTGAGTTACCTCTGAAATTCACAGTTGAAGACACGACACCATACAGCTGATCATCATGATCAAGAGGAAAGGCCATGATTAAAATTGGGTCATATTCCCGGGAAAGAAATGAATTCAAAGATGGCGAACTTGTTTGCTATTGCTTTGGCTATACGAGGAAAGACATTGAAAAAGATTATGTTGATAACAACGGCCAATCAACAATCTTAGAAAGTATTGCATTAGAAACGAATGCTGGACAATGTGATTGCGCTCAGAAAAATCCTAAAGGCCGTTGATGTTTGGGTGATGTCCGCCAGGTGGTGGACAGAATTGCAAAGAAAAATGCCATATAACAGGGGTAAAGGGCAAACTTGCCGGAAAATACATCCAATATCAACTTATCAGGGCAAATTTGCTTGTCAATCAATGGTTGATGAACTCGTAAAAAGTCAGTTTTTGTCACCCTGAATCATGTCCTGAACTTGTTTCAGGATCATTCAGGGTCTCTAACTTACTGAAATAATTAGATGCTGAAACAAGTTCAGCATGACAAATGGTGCAGTTTATGACTTTTTACGAGTCTGTCATGGTTGGGTAACGTTCAAAAGTTGTGGCCCCATGATATTTCCCGAGGGCCACAGGACAAGGACAGGCAAAATAGGTCCATTTAAGGAAGGGATAGGCCACCTCGCCCTTGGTATCAGGGTACCGATCGTGCCGGTTCGCCTGAGAGGCACTTTTGAACTCCTGCCACCGAATGCATCGTTTCCAAAACGAGGAGGTGTATCGGTACATATAGACAAACCATATTTTGCTAAGGGTGGGAACCCCCAAACGGCTGTAGATAAACTCAAGAGAATAATCGAAAATTTGTAGTATATTATCAAGATATTACGTATAATATAAAAAGACAGAGGCTGTAGACGTGCAATCTCAAATCCGCCTGGGTGTACCCCGAGTCAAGGAGTGAAACCCAGCAAACAACTCCAGAAGGATAAAAATGGAAAAGCTTAAAGTTGCGTGTATCGGGAATTACCCCCCGCGGGAATGCGGGATTGCTACCTTTACGAGGGATTTGGTCGAGTCGATGGAAAGAACCGATCGGGCCGAATGCTCCGTTGTCGCGATGAATGATCAGGACCAGGACTACTCGTATCCCGAAAAGGTGCGATATGTTATCCGGCAAGAGTATCAACAGGATTATTTGAAAGCGGTTAAATTTATCAATTACAGTGACGCCGATGTTTGTGTAATAGAGCATGAGTTCGGCATATTCGGCGGTGACAGCGGTATTTATATCCTTCCGTTAATTCATCGGCTGGAGATACCTTTTATTGTTACACTGCATACGGTGCTTAAAAAACCTTCCTATAACGAAAGGGCCATCATCCATGAGATCGGTGAAAAAGCTGAGAAAGTGGTAGTGATGAGTCAGCTCGCTATAGATTTTTTAACCGAAATCTACGATGTACCGCGGGATAAGATTGAGCTTATTGAGCACGGGGTCCCCGATTTCGATCTTGTTCAGAGAGATCAGTATAAAAGGAAATTTAACCTGGAGGACAAAAAGGCCCTCTTTACCTTTGGCCTGTTGAGCAGAAGCAAGGGGATTGAAACGGTAATCCAGGCCCTGCCGCAGATCGTTCAAAAACATCCGGATATCATTTATATCGTGTTAGGAAAGACACACCCATCCGTGTTACGAGTTTCCGGCGAGGAGTACAGAACTTATCTGCAGCGCCTGGTAGTAAAGAATAATCTGAGAGAACACGTCTATTTCTTTAACCGTTTTGTCAGTTCAAAGGAGCTATTTGAATACCTATCCGCTACCGATATTTACATTACCCCCTATCTGAATGAAGCCCAGATTACCAGCGGGACCCTGGCCTACGCGGTCGGAGCGGGGGCGGCCGTAATCTCCACGCCCTACTGGCATGCCCAGGAGCTTTTAGCAGATGGTCGGGGAAGGCTGTTTGGTTTTCGCGATTCAAACGCACTGACCGGTATCCTCAACGAACTCTTGGATAACCCTTCCACCCTGCTCGAATTGCGACACAAGGCGTACACCTACGGGCGGCAGATGACATGGCCAATTATAGGGGAGAAATATGCCAACCTCATGTGCGATGTGGCGCGCTCCTATCCGGAGGTGAGCGCCAGAGAGGAAGCTATCGTCGACCCGCTGGTTCTTCCCCCCTTCGATCTGGCCCACGTCAGGCAGTTCACCGACGATACCGGTATTATCCAGCATGCGAAATACAGTGTGCCGAACCGGAAAAAGGGATACTGCCTGGACGATAATGCCCGGGGGCTGTTGATGACGGCCATGGCCTATCGCCAGAAGAGAGACCCGGTGGCCCTGCGTCTTATGCCCACGTATCTCAGTTATATCGATTATATGCAGCGCGATGACGGTTTATTTAGGAATTTCTTAAGCTACAATCGAAACTTTCTGGACGAGGTCGGATCGGATGATGCTTTCGGACGAACCATATGGGCCCTGGGATACCTTATCCGTTTCTCCCCCCACGACGCCTTCTGTCAACTGGCCAACGACCTGTTCTCCAAGGCGTATCCGCATTTTCAGAACGTGCGTTCCATTCGGGGTATTGCCGACACGATCATCGGTGTCTGCCATTATCTCCATCGCTATTCGAGTGATGAGGGGATGAAAGAAACCCTTAAGGAGATGGTACGGCGGATCGTCGCACAGTACGAAGACGAGGCCGATGGGGAGTGGCGCTGGTTTGAACCGACAGTGACCTACGACAACGGCATTATCCCCCTGGCCCTGTTCCATGCCTATGAAATAACCGGGGATGAAAAGGTCCTGGCTGTCGCCCGTGAGACGGCGGACTTTCTGGGGGGAATAATTTTTAGAGACGGATATCTCGCGCCGGTGGGGTCCGACGGCTGGTACCAGAAGGGCGAAGAATGTGCGCGGTATGCGCAGCAACCTATTAACGTGATGGCCATCGTGATGATGTTCTACCAGGCCTCTATCGTGACCAAAGAAAAACGGTACCTTGACCGGATGTTTGCATCCTTTATGTGGTTTCTGGGTGAAAATGATCTGCGGATCCCGTTATATGATTTTGAGACATGCGGCTGCTGCGACGGCCTTGAAAGCCACGGGGTAAACCGGAATCAGGGTGCGGAGAGTATCCTGGCGTATTTAATTTCCCATCTGACCGTTCTTCGGGCCCATGAGCAGGAGAGTCACTGGCAGTAATGTCCTGATTGAAAACCCGGTCATGTTTTGTCCTTGCAGGGAATTATGCATGAGAAAGCCCTGCCGCATACAACAATGTAAGGAGTTTATGAATGCCGATTATTCGAAGATATGAAAAGAATCCAATTTTAACCAGAGACGATGTACCCTATCCGGTGGCAACAGTTCATAATGCCGGGGTAACGAAGTATAACAACAGATACATAATGATCTTCCGCTCGCATTTAACCAGCGGCCGCAGTATTTTAGGGCTGGCTGAAAGTGATGACGGGTTTCGGTTTACGGTTGCCGAAAAGCCCTTTATGACCCCGGCAACACAAGGGATATTTCAGGTATATGAAGAGTACGGCATCGAAGATCCCCGTATCACCTGTATCGAGGGTGAATATCTGATCACCTACAGCGCGTATTCCAGGCATGGCGCGCGCATCGCGCTGGCCAAAACAAGAGACTTTAAAAAAATAGAACGGGTTGCTCTGATTACGGAAGCCGATTATCGCAACCTGGTTATTTTCCCTGAAAAAATAGATAACCTGTATGTCCGCCTGGACAGACCCCATTCGGGGATAACCCCCTGGTCCATCTGGATATCCTATTCTCCCGACCTGAAATACTGGGGGGACGCCAGGCTGATTATGAAACCGGCTCAATATCACTGGGATGAGATGAAAATAGGACCTGGAGCGCCTCCCATCAAGACCGATCAGGGCTGGTTGAATATCTACCACGGCGTCTTTCAAACGATGGCCGGTTGTGTCTACCGCCTGGGGGTTGCCCTGCATGATTTAACAAATCCCTCTATAATCAGGGGGGTCAGTGACGGCTGGATCCTGCAGCCGGAAGAAGAATACGAGGTCACCGGTTATGTCCCCAATGTTGTATTTACCTGCGGGACGGTACCGGAAACAGACGGCACGCTTAAAATCTACTGGGGTGCGGCTGATACCGTGATGTGCGTGGGTACGGCCAATATAAATGATCTCGTTGACCTTTGTCTGAAAAATCCCAGAGCGGCCCTATGAAGAAGAAAAAAGTGGGTAATCCATCGCACAAGGGACTGAGAGTGAGAATTAAGGGGTGGTCTTTATCCCAGTTATTGCGTTTGCAACGCCGGACCTGGCGGGTTCATATTGAGGGCCGCGAGCACCTGGACCGGTTGTACGCCGCCAATAAACGTTTTCTGTTTTGCTTTTGGCACGGGAAATATGTGCCGATATTCCCCCTGCTGGAGGGCTACAATGCGTGCGTTGTCAGCAGCCAGTCAGAACGGGGAAGCATTATCGCCGAAATCTGCCGAAACTTCGGTTATCAGAGCGCCCAGATACCCGATCAAGCGCGGCATGAGTTCCTTCGGCTTATGAAGGAGGCCTTGTCCGAGGCCCAGGCGGGAGGGATCGCGGTGGATGGCCCGCTGGGTCCACGTCACCGGGTAAAAAGCGGCGTAATACGGATGGCGTCAGCGCTTGGACTTGACCTTTTGCCGGTTTCGGTGGATAGTCGCCGGAAAATAGTGTTTAAAAAACGATGGGATCGGAGGGAGATTCCGCTACCCTTTACAAAGGTATGTTTGGTAATCGGTGAACCCATCAAAGTACCGACTGAACTTCGTCCGGGGCAGGTCCGGGATCTGACGGACAATCTCGCAGAGACCATTGCGAGGCTGGACAAGAAGGCCAAAAACATAGTCCGCGAATGAGACATAAAAAGAACAGCTGAGAAATTTTGATTTATGATGAAAGTGTTTCGCCCCATATCTCAACAGGAGCCTGTGTATGTCTCCAAACGTGTCCTTGTATATTTCGGGCTGGCGGGGTTATTTTTTCTGCTTTCCTTCATCACCATTTATTTTGTTCACCGCTACTTTTCAGAGGGGCAATTTCGACTCGACCCCAACCTGTTGTCGGTTCACGTCATAGGCGGCCTGGTGGTTCTGCTGGCCCTGTACTATCTGGCGGACGGCTTGCGGCTGTATTCAGTCATAAGGGCGATGGGGTTTCACATTGCGTTCCCGTATATTCTCAAACTTGTCTTCGTCAATATTTTCGTCTCCAACGTCACGCCGCTGGCGACTGGCGGCGGAGTTGTCCAGATCTATTTCTTGAAAAAAAGAGGGATGACCATCGGTGAGGCAACGGCGGTTACGTCGATCCGGACCATACTGGCCGCCCTGATACTCTTCACGCTCACACCGATCATCATTTGGGCCGAACCGAACATGTTTCGCATGTTTTCCCACAGAAACCTGCTCTATGGCATCACCGGATTTTCATGTGTTTACCTTACGGTTTTTTGGATCATCCTTTTCCGAATCCGGGTGATCAAGCGTTGGCTGTTTTGGGGATTTCGTTTGCTCAACACCCTGAAAATTGTATCACGGTCGCGGTCCAGGTCACTTTTCTTGAAAGTTTCTCATGAATTGGACCTCTTGTCAGATGGGTTCAAACGATATTTCAGAGGCGACCCGGGCTGGGCCGCACTGTCTGTTGTGTTCACGGCTCTTTTTTTGCTCCTGCTTTTTTCCTTCTCCGTCGTCCTGGTCAGGGCGTTGGGATATGAGACGCCTGTGTTGACCGTTATGGCCTTCCAGGTGGTGGTTACCTTTTTCATGTACTTTGCCCCGACGCCAGGGGCCGCGGGGGTCGCCGAAGGTGGCTATGGGCTTTTATTCGCCCAGCTGGTTCAAAAACAAGACATTACGCTGCTGACCCTGTCCTGGCGATTTTTGACCATCTATATCGGGGTGGTGATCGGTATTGTTGTTATCTACAGGGAAATTTTTAACCTAAAAAAAAGGCGGGCCAGCAATGAACCGTAAAAAGAAACTGAAACTACTCCTGGCTTGTATTGTGCTGTTTATGACCGCTCTTGTCGGATATAAGGTCTATCTACTTGTTTATGAAGCTGATTACGAGGCGCTCAACGCCGACCATGTCGATCAGATCGAATCGCGCCTCCGCGGCAAGGACACTTTCAGCTTCGCTGTTGTCGGCAATGTCAAAAATTCCATGAGAATTTTCGAGAGGCGCATTGCGCCCCTGATCAAAGGCAAGGGCGCCGATTTTATGGTATCCGCCGGAAACGCCGTCTACGACGGCACCGAAGACAAATATAGGTTGCTGTACCGCGGATTCAAAAAACTCGGCATCCCATACGTGCTGGCCGTCGGCCACAACGAGGTTGAGGATTTCGGGGCGGGGAAGTTTTACCGGCATTTCGGGCCCTATTTCTTTTCTTTCCATCTTGAAAACGCCTATTTTATTTTTCTTGATTCAACCGGGCAAACATCCTGGAAATGGCAGATGCGGTGGTTGCAGCAGGAGTTGGAAATGACAGAAAAGTACCCATACCGATTCGTGTTTTTAGACCACTCTCTGTTCCCTTTGGAGGGTTTTGATCCGGATGACAATGAACATGTCCTGGAAGAAAATCTCAGTCTAAACTTGCAACGCCTGTTTTCCCGGTACCGGGTAACGGCCGTTTTTTCGTCCGGGTATCCCACTTATCACGAAACCGTATTACAAGGAGTTCGGTATATCATATCAGGCGGCGGTGGCGGATTGCTCCTGGGCCAGCAGAAAGAGTATTACCAGTATGTAAAGGTCAGTGTGGAACAGGGTCAAGTAACATATGAAAACGTGGCCGTCCCCCACCGGCTGGGTCCGTTTCGCTACAAACTGGAAACGCTGAAGCTTTTTCTGCACTCATTTTTCTATATGAGTCTTTTTAACTTTTTGGTGGTTCTGGGCATCATCAGTCTCGTTGCGCTGAAGGTATATTCGCTGATCATCCGCCAGGAGCATTTCTACCGCGATTTCAGTATCGATGAAGAGGCGCTCTCCAAAGCGCCCCTTCGCCTGGCCATGTTCACGAACAATTACCTTCCTTTTATCGGTGGGGTGCCTCTTTCCATTGACCGGCTTTACGGGGGCCTCGTCCAGTTGGGTGCGACGGTGAAGGTCTTCGCGCCAACATATCTTCAACCATGGACAGACCCAGAGGATGGCAGTGTGTTCCGATGCCCTTCGCTTTTCTCTATCCGCATTAATAACTTTCCTGTTGCCAACATCTTTTCC
>JAUSPI010000032.1 GCA_030655775.1 Syntrophales bacterium | reverse complement strand
TTAACTTTAAATAACATATAGCAGCTAACTGCGGCACTTAAAATGCCAAGAAGAACAACAAAAAGTGATCCTCGCATCTTCTTTAATTGATTTATCCAGTTCCAATTCTTCTGGTCTTCCCTCAGACCTATAAGGCTTAGTATTCCGATGAAACTTGAAGAAGAGTTAATAATCATATCCTGCCAGCCATAAAAACGAAGAGGGTGTATTCCCTGGAAAATTTCATCTAATACCCCGAGGAAAGATGAGCAGAGAAATACCAGCAGAAAGATACCAGCACCCTTGTAATCAATTCGAATCGCTTCAAACAAAAGCCAGGTCATAAGCACGTATTCAGGTATATGTATATGTTTATTAGGATTGGGCTCAAGGTATATAATAAGGCAGGAAATAATAGCACATGGTATTAAAAGGGACATTTTTTTAAAGGGAAGCTTAACTTTTATCGAGTAGAAAATATAAGCTGCTCCCGCCACAAGAAGTATTAGACGGGGCACAAATTCGGCAAATTCGGGAGACCATCTAAGTGCTATAACGTTACATGCAACAATGGCATAGGGAAGGGATAAGGTATATATAGCAACTGATAACCATAAAATAATCCTCAGGTTTTTTATTTTAAGATTTGTGTTCATTCGTGGAGTGTTCTGTTATGATTTTTGTGTTAAAGTAGAGTCTGTTTCACCCTTAAATGATAGCAGTTTACTTAATATCATAACGTTATCTTATGGATGATCATCAGTTTAGTCAACTACTTGATCGATTTAATCTTTCCTGGAAGGGCTACCGTAAGGTAAGAAAAGGGGTAAAGAAGCGTGCAGCCCGGCATATGCAGCGGCTTGGCTGTCGAAACCTGGAGGAATATTTTTATATTCTGGACAATAATCCGGAAGCCTTAAAAGAGGCTGAGCTCCTGATAACGGTTTCGATAAGCCGTTTTTTTCGTGATCGTCGATTATGGATGGTTCTGGAAGAGGAAATTGTCCCGGATGTTATAAAACGGAACAGCAAGAAAATTAATGTCTGGTCGGCTGGTTGCGCTCAGGGACAGGAGGTCTACAGTTTTAAAATATTGTGGAATAAACTCAAAAGCAGGTTTGATAGACTGCCACAACTTCAACTGTGGGCCACTGATATTAACCCTGATTACCTGAATAAAGCAATGGAGGGGACTTATATCGGAAGCACCTTGAAAGGGGTTCCAGAAGAGATCAAAAACACTTATTTCCGTACCTCTAAGGATAAGGCGCTCTATTTTATAGCTGATTATTTGAAAAAGGATATTAAATGGGAAGCTTATGATCTGGTAAAACGACCGCCCCCTGAAGAAAAATTTCAGACCATTTTTTTAAGAAACAATCTTCTTACCTATTATCGACAGGAGATAAAGGAACCTGCCTTTCTTAAGGTAATAAGTAGTCTGGACAAGGGTGGATTTCTGATAATTGGAACCCATGAAAAGCTGCCCGTTCAGGATCGCACCCTTTCACAATTCAAGGGGTATCCCTATATTTTTCAGCTCAGCGATTAGTGCGGGATGAACCAGGAATCAAAGTGTGTGATTTATAATTGACACATGCCGGACATTTTCCTATTATACCGTTATTGAAGATCAGCTCTTATCACTCAAAGTGTGATAAATATAACGAAAACTTTTACCTTGAAGGAGGGTCCCATGGTTCAAAACGGTTTGCAGGCGTTTTTTCATCCGGAGAGTATTGCCGTGATTGGTGCTTCGGATAGTCCCGCTAAAATAGGGAATATAATCCTTAAAAATCTCCGGGACGGCGGATTTCCGGGAGTGCTCTATCCCATCAACCCTAAGAGCGAGCGCATCCTGGATTTGCCGTGTTTTAAAAACGTCAAGGATATTCCCGATCCGGTTGATATGGCAATGGTAATCGTCCCTGCACGTTTCGTTCCCCAGACCATCAAAGATTGTGGCGAAAAAGGGGTTAAAGCAGCAGTTGTTATTACAGGAGGTTTCAGCGAGGCCGGACCGGAAGGAGAAAAACTCCAGGAAGAGATGGCAAAAGTGGCCCGTGATTACGGGGTGCGCCTGATTGGACCCAATTGCCAGGGGGTTAATAATCCGTATGAACCGATGTGTGCGTCGTGGCCGCTTCTCACATTTAAGGGTGGTGTCGCGGTGGTCGCTCAGAGCGGCACGGTGGGCGCCGCCATGATGGATTGGTTTTCCGTCGAAGAGCTGGGTGTTTCAAGCTTTGTAAGTATGGGGAACCGGGCCGATGTGGATGAGACCGACTTGATTGAATACTTTGAAAACGACCCCAATACCAAAGTTATTGCCGCATACCTGGAAGGGGTCAAAGATCCAATACGTTTTCAAAAAGTCATACAGTCTTTGACGAAACCTCTGGTAATTCTGAAATCGGGAAGGACACCCGGTGGAAAGGTGGCTGCGGAGTCACATACCAAATCTCTTGCTGGTGCTGATACCACCTATGACTCCCTTTTTCAGAAATACGGTGTGTGCCGCGCCCAGAGCATGGAAGAGTTTTATGACTTTGCCAAAGCCTTTGCCTACCTGAAGCCCCCAAAAGGCAACCGCATTCTTTTTATAACTACATCCGGTGGAGCGGCCATCCTCGCCACCGATGCTGCAGAAAAGGAAGGGCTTGTGGTATCGCCTCTTCCTTCGGAGCTGGCCGAAAAACTGGAAGGGGTCGTCCCGCCTCATGCTATTCGCAGCAATCCTCTGGATCTCACGGGGGATGCCAATGCCGAGATGTTCCGGCAGGTAATCGAGTTATCACGTCCTTACTACGACACCTTAGGGGTAATCTTTGGAGATCCCGTCGAGGGTTCCTGCGATGTGGTGAAACCGGGGCTGAATGAACTGGTTATCTACCTTGGCGGTGCCGAGGTGGAACGGGAGGAAAGATTGGTAATGCATCGGAGAGGAGTTCCGGTCTTTCAGACTCCTGAACGAGGCATCCGGGCACTTTCTCAGGTAATCCCTAAAAAACTCAAAGTCAAGCCGGCCGTGACCACCTTTCCCAAGGCATCAGGAAAGAAGGTGCTTAGCTTTTACGAATCCATGCAGTTCTTAGAGTCCGAGGGATTTCAATGTACTACGAACCGTTTTGCCGAAAGTGCTGAAGAAGCCGCGCACGTCGCACACAAGATTGGTTTTCCCGTAGCGCTGAAGGTTGATTCACAAGACCTTTTGCACAAGACCGATGTGGGGGGAGTAAGGCTTAATCTGCAATCCGATGAGGAAGTTAAAACGGCATATTCTGAAATGATCAGTCAAATCAAAGCCCAGCATCCTGAAGCTCGGATCAGCGGTGCGACGGTCAGTGCTATGGCATCCCCTGGATTAGAGGTGATCATAGGTATGAACCGGGATGAACAGTTCGGCCCTGTTATCATCTTTGGCCTTGGCGGGGTAACGGTAGAACTATTTAGGGATGTGTCACTGCGTTTACTGCCGCTCAGTTCTGAGGATGCCTTTGAAATGCTCCATGAGATTAAAGGAGCATCTTTGCTTACTGGATTTCGAGGGAAACCGCCTGTCGATGAAAGTGCCCTTGTGGAAGGGCTTCTCAAGCTTGCCCGTATTGCCGAAGAACATGAGGATATCATGGAAATCGATTTAAATCCCGTATTTGCTTATGCCGATGGGATGGTGGTGGTGGATGCCCGGGTTCTCAAAGCCTGATATAAACAGCGATAAAAAGTCGAACTGAACAGCGAGCGCATTATTCTTCGAATTACTTCGTTCCCCGCTGCTTGCGGCGGGGTTAGCGAGCGAATAAAAAATAAAATTTTCCTTAACAGTCGGAGATTCCCCGCAACTTGTTGCGGGGAGCTTCAAAATTCCCACTAAAAATTGACTGTTGCAAATCAGGAATTATCCGGAATTCAGCATTTAAAAGGTGTTTTTTGATAAAGCACTTTAAAATGAATTTTTTGTAATATCTTAAATAAAAAAAGAAGGAGGAAAAAATGGAGAATTCTTTAAAAGAGGGTATGGATTTTGAGTTTAAGTACAAGGTGCCGGAAGATAAAACAGTTCCTTTTCTGTTTCCTGAATTTTCTGAAGGAAAAATAATGCCGAAGGTTTTTGCATCCGGTTTTTTGATTGGCTTGTTTGAGTTTGCATGCATTAAGTTTATTAATGAGCATATTGACTGGCCCAATGAGCAGACAGTCGGAATTGGTTTTGATATCAAACACACGGCGGCAACCCCGGCCGGTTTTACAATTACAGTAAAAGGGGTTTTAGAAGAAATAAAGGGGAAAATGTTAAAGTTTTCCGTGAGTGCTGATGATGGAGTTGATAAAATATCAAAAGGAACCCATGACAGATTTATAATTAATGCTAAAGGGTTTAACGGGCAGGTTGAGGAAAAAGCCGGAAAACTTTCATGATAAAAAAGTAGAAATATAAAAAAACAACTTTTTATGTTTGCTTGCTAACCCCGCTATGTACTGCGGGGTTAGTGATCTCTGTGCATTTTCAAAGACTGCTCTGTCAGGCGCGAGATGCCCGACCCCTGCCCCGGGGTCACGACGGGTGTCCTCGCCTGTCTGCAAGAGTAAAAATGGATGCAGCTTGGTATAATTACGTGGTACAATTGGAAACAGTAACGAGGAGGATTGATTTATAATGGATCAGCTTTATCAGCGGACCGTCCCGGTCAATATAGAAGATGAAATGAAAAAGTCCTATATGGACTATGCGATGAGCGTTATTATCGGGCGTGCTATTCCTGACGTGCGTGACGGCCTTAAACCGGTTCACCGCAGAGTTCTCTATGCCATGTCGGAGCTCGGAAACCGGTGGAACAGACCGTACAAAAAATCGGCAAGGATCGTGGGTGATATTATTGGTAAGTATCACCCGCACGGAGATTCGGCGGTCTACGATACCATCGTCCGAATGGCCCAGGATTTTTCCATGCGGCACTTATTAGTTGACGGTCAGGGAAATTTTGGTTCTATTGATGGCGATTCAGCGGCAGCAATGAGGTATACGGAGATCCGCATGTCAAGAATAGCCGAGGAGATTCTCGCTGATTTGGATAAGGAAACCGTTCGTTTTACACCTAACTATGATGATTCTCTCGAAGAACCCACAGTTCTTCCCTCGAAGATACCCACCTTGCTTCTAAACGGGACATCAGGGATTGCCGTTGGTGTTGCCACGAATATACCACCGCACAACCTTGGTGAAGTGGTAGACGGAACCATTGCCCTGATTCGTGATCCCGATATTCAAGTAGAGGGGCTTATGAGATTTATTCAAGGCCCCGATTTTCCTACCGCAGGGTTTATCAACGGAAGGGAGGGTTTCATTTCCGCCTATAAGACGGGGAGAGGAATCATCAGGTTGCGGGCGCGGGTCCTTGTTGAAAAGAATGCAAGGAGTGACCGGGAAAGTATTGTCATTACGGAACTTCCGTACATGGTTAACAAGGCGAAACTCATTGAAAAAATATCAGATCTGGTTAAAGAGAAAAAAGTGAGTGGGATTTCCGATCTGAGGGATGAATCGGATAGAGAAGGAATGAGAGTAGTCATTGATTTAAAGAGAGATGAAGTGGCAGGCGTTATTCTCAATCAGCTGTACAAACACACTCAGCTCCAAACCTCCTTCGGGATTATAATGCTTGCTATAGATAATGGTCAGCCTGCAGTTTTGAATCTCAAGGAAGTCCTGGAGAGATTTGTAGAATTCAGACAAGAAATCATCACCAAAAGAACAGTATTCGAATTGAAGAAGGCCAATGAGAGGTTGCATATTCTTCAGGGGCTTATCATTGCCCTGAATAACATTGATGATGTTATTGCAATCATCAAGGCGTCGAGCACGCCTAAAGAAGCCGCAGAGAAACTTTCGGAAGAGTTTGGTCTGAGCGATATTCAGGTGAAGGCAATCCTGGAGATGAGGTTACAGAGATTGACTAACCTGGAACAGAGCAAGATTGCCGAAGAACATGATGAAATTTCGGTATTGGTTTCAAAGTTAAAAGGGATACTGGAAGACCCGCAGAAAATCCTGAATATTATTATTGAGGAACTGGAAGATATAAAGAAAAAGTATGGAGATGAAAGAAGAACGGAAATTGTTTTAGCCAGTGAAGATATTGATATTGAGGATTTAATCGTGGAAGAAGATATGGTGGTGACAATATCTCATCATGGTTACGTCAAAAGAAATCCCGCAACTCTCTACAGGATCCAGCGTAGAGGGGGCAAGGGTAAGGTTGGTATGGGCACGAAAGAAGATGATTTTGTGGAGCGTATATTTGTTGCCTCCACACACAGCTATGTTTTGTGCTTTACTAATACGGGAAGGGTTCACTGGCTCAAGGTGCACCAGATCCCGCAGGCGGGGCGAGCGGCCAAAGGGAAGGCCATTGTTAATTTGATAGGCTTATCAAGCCAGGAGAGAGTAGAAGCGGTGCTTTCCGTAAAGGAATTTGTTGAAGGGAAATTTGTATTTTTTGCAACGAAGAAGGGGGTCGCGAAAAAAACGGATCTTCTTGCCTATTCTCATCCGAGAGTGGGCGGCATTATTGCTATTAGCCTGGATGAGGGAGATGAGCTGATCGCCGTGAAACTGACGGATGGCACCCAGGATGTATTTTTTGGCACAAAACAGGGGAAGGCGATACGGTTCAAAGAGTCGGACGTCAGAAGCAGTGGGAGAACGGCGCGAGGTGTCACCGGGATAAGAATGAACAAAGAAGATGAAATTGTCGGCATGGAGATTCTCGGTAACGGGAATTCGATTGTAACGATTTCGGAACATGGTTTCGGCAAAAGGACGGAAGTCACCGAGTACAGAACCCAGACCAGAGGAGGTAAGGGAATCATTAATCTGAAGACGGTTCCAAGGGTCGGATGTGTGTCGGGAATCAGGCAGGTCGTTGGAAACGAGGATGTGATATTGATCAGTGATGCGGGAAAGATCATACGGATGAAGGTTGATGAAATTTCTCTATTACACAGGAGCACTCAGGGGGTTAAGTTAATCGGACTCGATCTGGGAGAAAAGCTGATCGGACTCGCCAGAGCGGAGAGGGAAGAAAATGATGTGGAGGAAGAGATGGAAGAGGACACCAATGGGATAGAGGCGGATAAAGAGACCGTGGGTCCTGATTAGAAAGGACTTTTTCCTTGGGTTCCTTCCCTTGGCGGGAGAGTTCCGTTGATGAAAAGATATAAGGTTTTTGACCATACAGCAGATCTGGGGTTAGAGATATACGGCAAGGATGAAAGGGAACTTTTTTCTAATGCCGCATTTGCCATCTTTGATCTTACTGTTGACCTTCATGATGTAAATGCCTCAGAGGTTCGGAGGGTTTCTGTCAGGGGCAGTGACCGGGAGGACCTCTTCGTTAACTATCTTCGGGAAATTCTTTACATGTTGAACGGGGAGGGGATGTTACTGAAAGATTTTTCCATTCGTGAGATTAGCAGCCGCCATCTTGTGGGAGAAGTGAGGGGAGAGGCTTTTAATCCGGAAAGACACAGTATTAAGACGGAGATTAAGGCCGTTACCTACCATCAGGTAGAAGTCGAAAAAAATAAGGAAGGATGGAAAGCAAGGGTGATATTCGATGTCTGAGATCAGGATCGAAAAAGTTGACGAATTTCGCTGGATAATCCCTTCGGTTGGCGGAATGCGTGTGCCCGGAATGATCTATTCCAGCGAGAAGCTCATAAAGGAGATGGGTGCGGATCAGAGCCCGAAACAGGTTGCCAATGTTGCCCACCTTCCCGGTATTGTCAAATATTCACTTGCCATGCCCGATATGCACTGGGGTTACGGCTTCCCTATAGGGGGAGTTGCCGCATTCGATATAAATGAAGGCATCATCTCTCCCGGTGGCGTCGGGTATGATATAAACTGCGGGGTTCGCCTGATGACCACGAAGCTCAATTTCGATGACATCAAGGGTCGTTTGTCTGGTCTCGTTTCGGCCCTTTTTCGGGATATCCCTTCCGGTGTCGGATCTAAGGGCGACCTCAAGCTGAGCATAAAAGAGGAAAAGAAAGTCCTCCAAAAAGGGGCCGGGTGGGCTGTGAATCAGGGGTATGGTTTTCCCGAAGATCTGGAAAGTACCGAGGATGGCGGAAAGATAGATGGCGCTGATCCGGAAAGAGTGAGCGACAGGGCGCTGGAAAGAGGGAAACAACAGCTTGGCACACTCGGTTCGGGGAACCATTTTCTTGAAATAGAGATTGTAGAAGAGATTTTTGATGAAAAAGTCGCGTCTGCCTTCGGGTTGGAGAAGGATCAGGTTTGTGTGTTCATACATAGCGGATCACGTGGCTTTGGACATCAGGTCTGCGATGATTACCTGGCCAGGATGGTGAAGAATCTGGGAAAGTTGGGCATGCCGCTGCCGGACAGACAGTTGGCCTGTGCCTATCTTGATTCAGATGAGGGGAGAGGTTATCTGGCTGCCATGGCCTGTGCGGCGAACTATGCCTGGGCAAACAGGCAGATGTTGATGCACTGGACACGAGAGACGTTTGAGAGAACACTTCGGATGAGTCCAGCAGATATCGGCATGAGACTGGTCTACGATGTATGCCATAATATTGCAAAGATTGAAGAATTTCCCGTAGATGGAAAGAATGTAAAGTTATGTGTCCACCGGAAAGGGGCTACCAGGGCATTCCCTCCGGGGCATCCCGCACTTCCTGAAAAATATCGCGGGGTAGGACAGCCGGTACTGATACCCGGTGATATGGGTAGGGGCTCGTATGTCCTGGTGGGAACGGACAAAGCTTTTGAGGAGACCTTTGGAAGTACCTGCCATGGTGCGGGTAGAGTGATGAGCCGGAGCAGGGCGACAAAGGTGAGCAAGGGAAGGTCTATCGGGAAGGAGATGGCAGAAAAGGGCATTATTGTCATCGCTTCAGGGAAGGGAACGCTTCAGGAAGAGATGCCCGAGGCGTACAAAGATATCGATGAAGTAGTTGATATAGTCCATCAGTCCGGACTTTCCAGGAAGGTGGCCAGACTGAGAACGGTCGGGTGCATTAAGGGGTAAATTTGAGTCATGATAAAAGTATACTGCGAAGTCATTATTGAGGGGTCCCTGGATATTATCAAAGGTTTTGTGCTTGGATATCTCGAAGGGAGCGGGATTCAAGGAGAGGCAATATTCGGTGAAGAACATCATGTGGAAAATGAAAGCAAGTTTGGACAGCTCATGCGCCTGCTTCATGTGAGAGGAGAACAAGTTCATCTTATTGTTGGTGCAGGGATACATAATTTCCTGAAGAAAGCTATCGACAGGCGTATCGATGAGCTGAAGGTAAAGATTGTATCGGTAAGGGAGATTACCGATGCCCATTTTGACTTTTCATACAAGGCATTTAATAGGGAACTTGGAGAAAAGTTAAAGGAAAAGTTCAGGGATCTACCTGAGGGACTGAGTATGGGAGCCGGCTATAATCCTGAAGAGAAAATTCATCCCGAGGCTAAGGGCGTAAAAGCTTACGCTCCACTCCATGAATACGAACTCAAGGCAGAGGGTAAAATCCATGGTCCAATAAAAACAGTTGTTGATTTTTATGGAGACGTCGAACACAACTCTATGGTCGAATTGGGTGATATAAAACTGGAATATAAACACTAACTGAAGAACCGATATAGGGGAAAGGGGCATTATTGTCATCGCCTCAGGGAAAGGGACGCTTCAGGAAGAGATGCCCGAGGCGTACAAAGATATCGAAGAAGTCGTTGAAGTAGTCCATCAGTCCGGACTTTCCAGGAAGGTGGCGAGACTAAGAACGGTCGGGTGCATTAAAGGATAATATTTAACCTTTATAAAAGAGAATCAAAAAGTAATTTGGCGTGAAATTTTTGTCTTGACGCAACCTGATCTGTTATGTACAGTATTTTGTACATGTACAGGAGATATCTAATGAAAGCTATTACATATACCGCCGCACGGAAAAATCTTGCAAAAACGATAGAAAACGTCTGTAAAGATCATGCTCCGGTTATTGTTACACGTAAGACAACCGATTCCGTGGTCATAATTTCTCTTGAGGACTATGAGGCTCTCGAGGAAACTGCTTACCTGTTGCGCTCTCCGAAAAACACCAGGCGCCTGATTGAATCGATCGTCCAGCTCGAAGAGGGCCAAGGATCAGAAAGAGAGCTTTTATATTGAAGCTCATATTCTCCGATCATGCGTGGGAGGATTACCTGTATTGGCAAAAAACTGACAAGAAAATCCTCCAGCGGATCAACACGCTCATCGAAGAGATCAAACGCAATCCATTTGAAGGAATCGGCAAACCCGAACCGCTCAAACACGCACTTTCAGGATACTGGTCGCGTCGCATCAACAAAGAACACAGAATCGTTTACAAAGTTTCATCCGATGCCATCCATATAGCTCAGCTCCGCTACCATTATTGATATCATTTTGCAACCCAACACCCCGATAACCAGACGGGCGTTTTATAATCCGTAAATTCATGGATATTCCCGGAATTTTTCATATGTGTGTTTTGTCCAACATAATAATGTGTCCAACAGGAATTTCGTTTTCAGGTATGAAATTGAAAAAGCTGATTTGCGTTTTAGTTTGTTTTCTGGGGATAACTCTGATTTTTGAGGGAAGCCATGCCTTATCTTATGGGAGTTCTCTCAGCGGGCAAGATAAAGACTATCTCATAGGGCTCTTTCAAGAAACGGGCTTTGATAAGGACTATCTGAAAGAGGTCTTTTCTGACCCGAGGCTGAAATACATGCCGGGGATAACCAGGCGGAATGTGATCAACAGAGAAGATGCCGTCAATTATGAGCAATTTCTAAGCCCCGTTGCAATCGGTATGGCCAGAAAATTTGCGAGAAGATGGAGGACGAGGCTTGCCAATGCGAGCAGAGATTTCGGGGTGGACAAAGAGATAATAGTGGCGATCCTGCTCGTTGAAACGAGCCTCGGTGGATGTCTTGGAGATGACAATATAATGTCGGTATATGCATCGATTATACTTGATAATCATGGGATGCGGCGAAAAGATATGGAAAAAACTTTTGGGAGGGCCTCTTCAGGGAGTAAAAACCTGAAGCGCCTTCATAATAAAGCAAGGTGGGCCAGGGGGGAGATTGCGGCTCTTCTTAAAATGAAAAGGGACATGGATATAAATATATATGAGCTCCGGGGAAGCTATGCCGGCGCGTTTGGGATACCGCAGTTTCTGCCGACGAGTTATATCAGATGGGGCCATGACGGGGACAGCAGCGAAACCGTAGATCTCTTCTACATCCCCGATGCGATCGTCTCCGTTGTAAGCTATCTGAAAGGGCACGGCTGGAAAAAGGGCCTTCACAATAAAGAAAACGAAAGGGTGCTAAGAAGATACAATAACAGTTCCGTGTATGTTAAAACTGTTTTAGAAATTGCAAAGAAGTTGTGATATTGATTTACTGTGTGCAATTTATGGGAATAAAAAAAGATGATCCAAGATAAGACTTGCCCCCTTTTTTCATAAGGAAACCAAAGTGATCGGAACAATTGTCAATAGTGGAACTATTATCGCCGGCAGCATGATTGGTGTTGCCGGAGGAAAGTATCTTTCAGGACGGATCAGGTCGATAATCATGAATGCTCTCGGGCTTTCCGTTATCGTCGTCGGGCTACAGATGGCTCTAACCGGGGAGAACCTTATCGCAGCTATCGGATGCGTGGTACTCGGTGCAATTACCGGCGAACTGTTAAGAATAGAAACGTGGATTGAAAAACTCGGTGAATTGCTTAAACGGAAATTTCGATCAGATTCGTCTACGTTTGTTGAGGGGTTCGTGACAGCATCAGTCCTGTATCTGACCGGTGTGCTGGTCATAATCGGCCCGATTCAAGATGGAACAGTGGGAGATGCGAGTACTCTCTATATCAAGGCGCTTCTCGACGGCTTTGCGTCTATGGCCTTTGCGTCGACTCTCGGTATTGGTGTCGCTTTTTCAGCCCTCCCGGTCTTCATCGTTCAGGGGGCGATCACTCTTCTCGCTTCGTCCCTTCTCTTTCTCAATGACCCCCATGTATTAAACGCGTTAACTGCCACCGGTGGCATTCTTATCTTCGGAATCGGCGTTAACATTATGAATATCAAAAAGATACCTATCGGAAATTTTATTCCGGCGATTATTTACGCGATCGTCTGGGCAATGATGCAGTAAAGTAAATTGTATATCTTGTTATTTGATAGATAGCAGTTATGTTGTCAGTATAGTTATGTTGTGAGTATAAGTCCCATATAATTCCATTTCCTTCCGAAAGATTAAAAAAATCCTTTTAATTCTTCTAATTCTCTTTTATTTTTTTGCTTCCCCCTGATTCACCATCAAAAAAAGTAAAAAACCTCGTTGATCCTGAGTAATCAGGGTGATAGAGTATGTTAGCAAAACAAAAACTATCATCAACGAGGTGTAAGCATTATGGCACAAGGCATTCTTCCTTTCAAGTATGAAACTGAAAAAAACACAACAGGAATGACAGCTCTGGCAGGTTTGCCGGTATATCTGGATTTGATTAAAGTGTTAGGTCTGAGCAAATCGATCCAAAAGCATTTAAAAATACGAGAAAACGGACAGGGCTGGACAGACAGTCAGGTTGTTCTATCTCTTGTACTGCTCAATCTTGCAGGTGGAGATTGTGTTGATGATATAAAGAAACTTGAGACAGACGACGGATTTTGTGAAGTGCTGAAAAAAGCTGAAATGCATGGATTGAAGCGAAAAGTAAAAAGAGCATTATTACGTCGCTGGCGTAAAGAGAAAACACGTACAGTTCCCTCTCCGTCATCAATCTTTCGTTATCTGGCAAAATTTCATAATATAGAGCAGGAAGAACTAAGGCAACCGGGCAGGGCTTTTATTCCTGCACCAAACGGGCATTTGCAAGGCTTTGCCGGGATTAATAAAGATCTGGCAGCATTTTTAAGTTTTCAAAATACTGAAAGTACAGCGACCCTGGATATGGATGCCACACTTATATCCACAAATAAGATAGACGCACTATTCAGTTACAAAGGAGACAAGGCATATCAGCCTTTGAATACATGGTGGTTTGAACAGGGAATCATTTTGCATACAGAATTTAGAGACGGCAATGTGCCGGCAGGTTTTCAACAACTCCGGGTATTCAAGGAGGCCCTGGACTGTTTACCGGAGCAGGTAAAGACCGTCAGATTACGTTCAGACACAGCCGGTTATCAGCACAAATTATTGAGATATTGTGCGACCGGAGAAAACCGTCGCTTTGGAGTGATAGCCTTTGCCATAGGTTGTGATGTGACACAAGAGTTTAAGAAAGCTGTTGCGCAGGTTGAGGAGTCGGAATGGAAGCCGATATATAAAACTGCATACGGCGAGAAGTACGCAACCGGAACGGAATGGGCGGAAGTCTGCTATGTTCCCAGTGCGATTGGTCACAGCAAGAAAGGCCCTGCATATAGATATCTCGCAAAGCGGGAAGCCTTGGCCAAGCAGGAGGAACTGCCGGGTATGGACTCTCAGATAAAGCTTCCATTTCCGACGATGGATATTAAAAGCCAAAGTTACAAGGTGTTTGGTATGGTTACAAATATGGATTGGGAAGGTGAAAGACTAATACACTGGCTGCATGAAAGATGCGGTAAAAGCGAAGAAGTTCATGCAGTAATGAAAGATGATCTGGCCGGAGGCAAATTGCCGTCAGACGATTTTGGTGAAAACGCTGCGTGGTGGTGGATAATGATATTGGCGCTTAATTTGAATGCGATAATTAAGAGGCTGGCGATGGGAGTTTCCTGTGTATCAAAGAGAATGAAAGCCATTCGGTTTTTCTTTATTAATCTTCCGGGACGTGTGGTAACACGTTCCCGCAATTTAATAATCCGGTTAACCAAAAACAATCCGGCGATGGAGTTGTTGATTAATGCCCGCGAGAAAATTGCAATGCTTCAGCCTGTTCCTGCTGGATAAGCTGAAAAGTAAGAAAAAAGAAAGCAAAATTGTCTATCAAGGGAGAGGTACGCTTAAAAATGGCCAATCAGCAATGATTCCATAAGGCTACCGTAATATCCGGAGATTTTTCTGAAATTTCCGAAAAAATGCTCCTTCAGATAAGCCAAATATCCATATCTTTTTTTAGGCGGTGGATTTGGGTCTCTTATCCTCCTTTCATTTTGTTGTAATACGACGAACAATGAAAAGCTGAGTGGCTGGGCAACGATAACCGAAAAATTATGATAAAAGTAAAAACTAACGGTCAAATACTGCCTTTCAAAAAGCGGAACGGTAATTTCGGGAGATAGAGCGTGACTTTCTTTTTATAAAGCGGCCAAGGTGCGTATCAAGCTTCAATGTATGATTGACCAACCAATCCACAACAAGAAGCTGAACTCGTAAGAGGATAAAGTACCTGTTGCTATCATCAAGTTCACGGATTTCCTGTTTGAGACTATTAAAATACTCTGAAAATTTAGCGTGTTGCCATTTCTGAAAATCAGTAAAATGATATTTGTATTCTTCCATTAAATTCTCTTCGTCGTGAAAATGGCTGATCACATATGTATCAAGAAACGTGATGGCTTCGTTTACTTCTTCTATTTCACGATTCGTACGGAGAGCATCCAACAGTTTGTTGCACTGAGAAAAGAGCGCGTGATGCTGGTCATCAATCTCAGGTACTCCAAACTTAAAATCTTCATCCCATTTAACTGCATGAGCTAATTCACCAGTGCTTTCATGTACACCAGTTCGGATGAATGCCTTACACCGGTCCAAATAAATTTGAGCGGGCATGTCTAAGGGATTATGCTTGAGGCATTTCTGTAACATTTTTTGGGAAACATCAATATTTTTTAAATGGTAGTTGGCCAGAGCCTCCTCAAACATCCTTTTAGTGGCCGCTTTTCCCTCCTTAATTTGAATTGGATCTTTTTCAAAAACTTCATACACCGATTGAGGTTGTGCTTTGCCTTTGGGATAAGAATTTCCTTTTTCATGTTGGGAGTATAGGGGGGCTATTTTTGCTTGTCAAGGGGTATTTTGCATCGTGTTGCATCGAAAAACAGGGGCTGGCGATGCGATTTTAGGAGGAAGGTGGATCGGCGGCCGCTCTTTTGGGAAATGGTCTCACTTTTTTGTCGAGTCACCCGGCAAGAGGGCATTTATGAGCACAATCCAGGCAAACCTCTCCTGCACGCCTTTTTTGATGAGGCGTTATGCATGAATATAGGCATCCCAGGAGTATTCGGGGTCGCCGTATATGGTATCAGCGTGTGTTTGAAGTTGGAGATCGCAAGCGGCGTATTCCCGAATTGACGGGGCGTGAGCTTTTGGCGGCGGCCTGGCTCTTGCCAGCCATAACCCCAGGTGTTCGAGAATGGCGCGGATCACCGATGGATCCTCGATGCTGCCGATGACCCGCATGGCGCCCTGACACTTCGGGCAGATGAGGGGATCGACTTCGTATATTTTCTGAATCAATCGCGCCCAGTTCCGCCGGAAGGTTTTTTCATCCCCCTGTGATTCGAGAATGCAGGGGACGGCATCGTCAATGCCTTCCTTCTGCCTTTTGCCCCGGGAGACGTTGCTGTAGTATCCGTAATAACGCACCATCTGTTCTCCCCGGTTCGGGATGTGCGAACACATG
>JAUSPI010000031.1 GCA_030655775.1 Syntrophales bacterium | reverse complement strand
TTCAAGATAGGTTTCCCTGCAGAGTTCTTCATCATAGAGTTCCATGTTACTGGAAGCGTCCAGTATGGCCGCCGGTCCCCTCCTTGATCCAGACTGATAGGTTGAGGTCAGGTCGTATTGAATAGGCACCACGACAAACTTTGAATCTTCAAAAGAAGAAAAACAAGAAAGTATTCCACCAAAATTCATAAAAAACACGTCCCCAAAAGTGCCTAAAGTTTGAAGTGCCTAAAGTGAGCTAAAGTTAATGTACACGCCTTCGGCGCGGTCAAATTCGAAACAGGCTGCGCTGAAAGCGCATTTTTTAACTTTAGGCACTTTAGTTCACTTTACACTCTTAACTAAAGCTTGCTGTTTGAACTGGTACCAACATCTGCGCAAAAAACGCAGTTGTTGAGAATAAAGACTCTAACTATGGTCTGTATGCGGAGAGGGTAAATTTGCCATTTTCATATAGAAGATAAGAGTAATGCCTGATCCAGTCACCAAGAGTTACAAATGTCTTTTCCCTTCCGTCAATAGTATACTGCTTTATTGTTGGTTTGTGGCAATGCCCCAGTATTACGGCATCAAACCCTTCTTTAAATTTCTCAATGGTAAAGGCCTCCATTTTTTCGACGAGGCCATCCGGAGACTTTGCTAAATGCTCATTGCTTATTCTTGAGCTCATCCGGGCAATCTTCCAGAGGATAACAGGTGGGAGTTTTTCCTGCATTTGGTAAAATGTCCTGCTCCTCAATAGTTTTCTTAACATGAGGTATCGGGTATTGGACGTATCGATGGTATCTCCGTGTGAAACAAATGTTACGATACCGTCCAGATTGATAGTTCCCCAATCAGGAAAGACCTCCATCCCGTGTCTATCAGTAAAGAATTTTTTGAGAAAGAAATCATGGTTTCCTTCACATAAATGTATCTGAACTCCGCTGTTTTTCAGATCTGTCAATTTGTCAACTATTGTTCTGAAATCGGGATATAGCTTCTCCTCCCTGCAAAACCAGAAATCGAAAAAATCACCGACAATAAAAAGATGGTCAATTTTCTCTTTGAGGGTATCGAGGAAATTCGACAGAAAACTATAATTAGCATCCTCTCTGCTTTGCAGATGGGCATCAGATAAGAAAAGTACTTTCATTATTTCAGGGTTTTTTCAACCAGTTTCTTCGAATTTTCAAACATTGTGTCAATCTCTTTCTCACTCATCCCTGCCCCGGCAGCTATTCTGCGGGCCATCTCTTTACTTACAAGGTCTTGAGGGGCATGGGTATCGGTATTGAGGACGAGACAGGCATCAAATTTACGGGCCAGTTTTACAACATGTCCATTGGTTAAACTGTGTCCGTGCCTGGTGGAAATCTCTAAAAACACCGATTTCTCGGAGCACAACCTGACCTCTTCTTCCGTTATTAAGCCCGGATGGGCAAGAATATCTATCGGTGATTTAATCGCGGCAAGATTGGTTCCCGGAATAACCGGCTCTACGATGGTTTCTCCATGTACGACGACGATCTTTGCTCCCATTTTCCTCGCTTCCGCTGCCAGCTCGTGGATGCTTTCCGGTGGAACATGAGTGATCTCAATTCCCGGGATAGCTTTGATAGAATATGCATCGGATATTCTGTCACAGACCTTCACTATGCGCGGGATGATAAAATCTATATTTGAGTGGTCTGCATGGTCAGTTATTGCAATTGCTTGATATCCGGCTACCGACGCTCTCCTTATCAGCTCCGACGGAACTAATTCTCCGTCGCTGAAAATTGAATGGGTGTGAAGGTCAATCATGCGAGTTCTCCTGTAAATATGAGGAAATGATTTTTGCAAACGTAACTTTGATGGACTCGTAAAAAGTCATAAACTGCACCATTTGTCATGCTGAACTTGTTTCAGCATCTAATTATTTCAGCAAGTTAGAGACCCTGAAATAAATTCAGGGTGACAAAAAAGACTTTTTACGAGTCTGTCAACTTCAATAGCAGAAATTACAATTAAGTTCAATAAAGATTGACGGCTTTGTAAAAAGTCATAAACTGCACCATTTGTCATCCTGAACTCGTTTCAGGATCTCGCTTGTTTCAGCATCTAATTATTTCAGCAAGTTAGAGACCCTGAATGATCCTGAAACAAGTTCAGGACATGATTCAGGGTGACAAAAAAAGACTTTTTACGAGACCATAAAGATTAAACTTCCGAAATCTGAGATTGATTTCGGGAATTGTTTCTTTCTCAATCAACTTGAAAATACCCTTAGATTAGTATAAATTAAATTTATTGAAAATTAGTGGCGAGCATATTCTCCGAGCTTCAAGTTACTATAATACTTTTTAAATGGGAGGAAAGCAGATATGACTGAAATAATCGACGTATATTCAAGGGAAATACTTGATTCAAGAGGAAACCCAACAGTAGAAGTGGAGGTCACGCTGAGTTCAGGGATAGTCGGCAGGGCATCAGTACCATCCGGTGCATCGACGGGAGAACATGAAATGGTCGAGCTGAGGGACGGTGATAAGGAAAGATATCACGGTTTGGGTGTTCAGAAGGCCGTGGAAAATGTAACCTATAAGATTGCTCCTGAGATAATAGGGATGGACTGTTGCGACCAGAGGGAAATTGATTGCACCATGATTGAACTGGATGGAACGGACAACAAGGGATCCCTCGGCGCAAATGCTATCCTTGGCGTATCCCTTGCCTGTGCCAAGGCGGCTGCAGAGGCGGTAGGCCTTCCGCTTTACAGATATATCGGAGGAGTTTCCGCCAGGGAAATCCCTGTGCCGATGACCAATATTTTGAATGGCGGACAACATGCGGACAACAATGTTGATATCCAGGAATTTATGATTATGCCGGTTGGTGCAGAGAACTTTAAAGAAGGGCTCCGAATGTGCAGTGAGGTCTTTCATGGTTTAAAGAAAGTGCTTAAAGGCAGAGGTTATAATACCTCAGTCGGGGATGAAGGTGGATTTGCGCCCAATCTGAAATCCAATGAAGAGGCCCTCTCTCTTATAACGGAAGCGATTGAAAAAGAGGGTTATGAACCGGGGAAAGACATATTTATAGCCATTGATTCAGCGGCAAGCTCATTTTACGCTGATGGCAAATATGTTCTATCTGCTGAAAAAAGCCCCAATAAGAGTGCTGAGGAGATGGTGAAATTCTATAGTGACCTGGTCGGAAAATATTCGATCATATCAATAGAAGACGGGCTCGACGAAAATGACTGGGATGGATGGAAATTGATGACAGATGAGTTGGGTTCTAAAATCCAGATTGTGGGTGACGATCTTTTTGTGACAAATAAAAAAATACTGGAAAGGGGAATATCGCTCGGAGTCGCCAATTCCATCCTGATTAAGCTTAACCAGATAGGCACTCTGACAGAAACCCTTGAAACCATCGAAAGGGCGAAAGAGGCGGGATATACCACGGTAGTGTCCCACAGGTCTGGAGAGACAGAGGATACCTTTATGGCGGACGTTGCGGTAGCGGCAAATTGCGGGCAGATAAAAAGCGGGTCCGTTTCCCGGAGTGAGCGGTTGGCGAAATACAATCAATTGCTGAGAATAGAAGAAGAGCTGGGTGATGCGGCAGTATACAGGGGAAAATCGGCTCTTTACTGTATCAAAGGTTGAAGGGCAAAGGTTAAAGGTTAAAGGGCAAAGGTTAACAGGCTGTTGCTCAAGCAGGTATTTCTTTGAGTGGTCATTACAAAACTTTTTGCGAATGAATCTTGGCGAAGCGGAAGATAAGCGATTTCAACTGTGTGAGCCCGAAGGGCGAGTTTTGAAATCGCCTGAAGCAAGCCTTAGATTTATCAAAAAGTATTGTAGACAAGCGAAAAGAAATATGAGCAACAAGCCTTTAAGGGTTAAGAGATATTACTTTGTAATTATCCATTTTGATATTTACGTTCCTTTTACCTTTCGCCTAATTTTTTGTTGACTATGGTTTTTCCATGTATTAAGTTTATTTGTAGAATGTGAAATCTTTGAATAATATAGGTATTTTAAAATTTTGAAACAAAAATATCTCTATCTTCGAACCTTCGGATGTCAGATGAATGTCCATGATTCGGAGCAGATAATGGAACTGCTTAAGGGGTCGGGATATGAAACGACGAAGGATGCGAAGAAGGCTGATCTTGTTATAATAAATACATGCAGTATAAGGGAAAAGGCCGAGCATAAGGCGCACAGTGAATTAGGGAGATTCAAAGAATTAAAATTAAAGAAACCTGACCTGATAATAGGCATAGGTGGGTGTCTTGCTCAACAACTGGGGCCAAAGTTTCTTAGAAAGGCACCGCACCTGGATCTGGTTTTTGGCACCCATAATATACATCGCCTTCCCGAAATGATAAGAGATATCGAAAATACCAGATCCCGGGTCGTGAAAACCTCATTTCACGAATCCGTACAATCCTTAGGTATACTTGCATTGCCGCGAAATGGCAGTGTAAGTGCCTATGTTACAGTGATGCATGGTTGCGATAATTTCTGTGCCTATTGTGTGGTCCCCTTTCTGAGAGGGAGGGAGGAGAGCAGAAAACCTCAGGACATTATAAATGAAATAGCCATCCTTGCCGATCATGGTGTGAAGGAAGTAACTTTACTCGGTCAGAATGTAAATTCTTACGGTAAGACAATGAGTGGATGCCATGATTTCTCCACATTATTGAAGGAGGTTGGCAGGGTAGAGGGGATAGAAAGGATAAGATTTACAACTTCTCATCCTAAAGATATATCGGAAAATATTATAGGGTGTTTTGCTGAGGTTGATAAACTGTGCGAGCATATTCACCTGCCCGTTCAGTCAGGTTCGAATGATGTCCTGAAGAGAATGAACAGACATTATACAAGAGAGGATTACCTGAGCAGAGTCACCAGATTAAGGGAAGTTTGCCCCGGTATAAGTATTACTTCGGATATTATTGTGGGGTTTCCCGGAGAAACCGAGAAGGATTTTCAGGAAACTGTTGATCTTATGGAAGAAATCAGATTTGATGGTGTTTTCTCTTTCAAGTACTCTGAACGTGAAGGTACAGCGGCTATAAATTTTAATAATAAAGTGGATGAAGATGTTAAAAACAGGAGGTTACAAACAATTCAATCCCTTCAGGAAACACATTCACTTGAGAAGAACCGAGTTCTTGAGGGCGGCATAGGAGAGGTCTTGGTGGAAGGAGTTAGTAAAAATTGTCGTGATGATGTAATGGGAAGAACACGGTCTAACAAGATCATCAATTTTGAAGCAAAGGATAACATTATCGGGAAAACCGTTTCGGTAAATATCATTAAGGCCTATCTCCACTCCTTGAGAGGCGGATTGATATAAAAAGTAAGCGTTTCGGCTGTCAGCCATAAGAGTTCAATTTTTATCTTAATTGATTATTAGATTCTTTGTTTTTATCATGCTGATAGCTGTTTGTTGACTGCTCAGTGCTTAGTAAAAAGGAGGTTTCAAAATGTTAATAGAAATGAGGGTATCCGGTTTGGCGATAGATCCCTTGACGAATACACCCATAGTAATTTTAAAAGATATGGAGGAAAAAATGGCTGTTCCGATATGGATAGGGCTTTTTGAAGCAAGCGCCATAGCGACGGAATTGGAAAAGGTAAGTTTTTCCAGGCCGATGACCCATGATCTTTTACACAATATATTAGTGCGTCTTGACGTCAAGGTGACCAAAATCGAGATTAATGATTTAAAGGATAACACATTTTTTGCCAATATATATTTTCTGAAAGATGGGTCGAATGTTATTGTTGATTCCCGCCCCAGTGATGCAATTGCCATTGCTTTAAGGGGAAACGCCCCTATATTGGTAGATGAGAAGGTTATTGAAAAATCAAGGAAATTGGATCTGGGTGATAAAAAGGTGATGAGCCTGGATAAATTAAAAGAGGAAAATTTAGAAGAATTTTTGAAAAGTCTATCTCCGGAAGATTTTGGAAAGTATAAGATGTGACAAAGTCTTGGTAAGTTCAAGATTTTTGGTGACAAATGATAAGAGAGCTTTGCATAATACCATATTGTCATTGTGAACGAAGGTGAAGCAATCTCTATCTCATTGTAAATATGAGAGATTGCCACGTCGCTCCGCTCCTCGCAATGACCAGAACAACAATTATGCAAAGCTCTCGATAATTAGACTGGCAGTGCGGGGTTGTCATGAATGAGGAATTTCGGCGGCTTTATCTTCAAGTCGGTGATCAAGTTATCCATCGCCGCTTCCCCCAATGGGGTTATGGTGTTGTGGTTGAGGAGAGGAATTCCCAGATACTTGGAGGATGTTCTTTCGTTAGGATAGCCTTCAGGGACGGCCGTACGAGAGTATTTGATAATAACTTTGACAATTCCTGTTGTTGTTATCATGCTGGAATAAGGCGATGTTGATGGCCGCTTCCGCTATTAAAGTTCAGAGTTCAGAGTTCAAAGTTCCGAGTTGCAGGGTGGGTGCTGCCCATCAACTTTTTTAAATTATGGGTGGCATGGACAAACTTGTTTGTCCGTGTTTCTTTCTGCTTCATTGGGAGAGCTTTACATAATACCAATATTTTCATTGCGAGCAAAGCGAAGCAATCTCGTAACATATTAATAATTCATAAGATTGCCGCGTCGCTAAAGCTCCTCGCAATGACCAGAATTGCAGTTTTGCAAAGCTCTCATTGGGAATGTCGCGGACTGATTGTTCTTCGCCATGAAAACACGGAGTGTGCGTTTTCATGGCTGTTATTTTTTTGGACCAAAGTAATGGCAGGATAAATTCATGGAGAAAGCAATAAGAGATTTTGAAGTTCACATGAAGGTTGTGAGGAATCTTTCTCCACACACCAGGAGGAATTATCTGGCCGATTTAAGGCAGTTCAAGGAATATCTGGAGAGAAACAATATATCTGCAGGAGAAAGCGGTGAGGGGTTTGTTGGTATTGATCACCTTGTCATAAGGGCATTTTTAGGGTCTCTCTACCGGAGAAAGATTAAGAAAGTTACTATATCGAGGAAGGTTGCAACACTAAGATCGTTTTTTAAATATCTGCTTCGAGAGGGGAGAATTAGTAATAATCCCGCCGAAATGGTTCAAGCACCTCAGGCCGACAAATACTTGCCTGCCTTTCTTACGGTGGATCAGATGTTTTCTCTTCTGGATGTGAAGTTTAAACAGGACGCGCCCGGACTCAGGGACAGGGCGATGATGGAGCTGTTATATTCGTCAGGTGTACGCGTCAGTGAACTTACCGGGTTAAACATCGATGACATAGATTTTACACAATCCCAGATGTTGGTCAGGGGAAAGGGAAAGAAGGAAAGAATAGTTCCTGTGGGTACCCCTGCACTAACTGCTGTTAATAACTATATTGAGAGAAGAGGTGAACTGACAAAGAAAAAAGTCGAGGCTCATATTAAAAAACCACTTTTTGTCAGCAGGATCGGTACAAGATTAACGCCGAGGAGCGTGGGAAGAATCATAGATAAGTATGTCCGTATGAGCGGAATTAACAGGAAAATTGGCCCTCATACGTTAAGACATACATTTGCCACTCATCTGATGGATGCGGGTGCGGATCTCAGGATTATTCAGGAGCTTCTTGGTCATGAGAGCCTTTCCACAACACAGAAGTATACGTCCGTGAGTGTAAACAGGCTGATGGAAGTGTACGACAAAGCTCATCCCAAGGCCAGAGGAGGGTAAATGAACATAAGAGGAACTACAATCATAGCGTTGAGACATAAGGGAAAAGTAACGGTTGCCGGAGATGGACAGGTTACTTTAGATACTATTATAATGAAACATAGTGCCAGAAAGGTTCGAAGGCTGTATAATAATAAGGTTGTTGTTGGATTTGCCGGGGCGACTGCCGATGCGTTTACTCTTTTTGACAGATTTGATCAAAAGCTGGAACAGCACAGCGGGAATCTCTTGAGAGCGGCGGTTGAGTTGACCAAAGACTGGAGAACGGACAGGGTTCTCAGGCATCTGGAAGCACTGATGATAGCAGTGAGCGAAAAACATTTTCTAATTATATCTGGTAATGGAGATGTCATTGAATCTGATGATAATGTAATGGCGATTGGTTCTGGTGGACCTTACGCACTGGCAGCGGCTCGTGCACTCGTAAGATATTCGGATCTGAGTTCAACAGAGATAGCCAGAGAGGCGATGAAGATTGCTTCCGGTATATGCATCTATACAAATGATAATATAACGATTGAAGAGATTGATACTGTAGAAGAAGAGGGCAGAAACAAGAAATAGAGAGAGAACATCAGACTTGAACTTTGAACTCTGAACTCGAAACTCTAAACTCGAACGATAGTGAGGAGAATATATGCCATCAAAAACACTAACACCAAGGGAAATTGTTTCAGAGCTGGATAGATACATAATCGGCCAGGGTGATGCCAAGAGGGCCGTTGCCATAGCACTGCGTAACAGATGGAGGCGTCAGAATGTTCCTGAAGAACTTGGGGAGGAAATATTTCCTAAAAATATTATAATGATAGGACCGACCGGAGTTGGAAAAACAGAAATAGCTCGAAGGTTGGCCAAGCTTGACAAATCTCCTTTTTTAAAGATTGAAGCCTCAAAATTTACGGAGGTTGGTTATGTCGGCAGAGATGTTGAGTCAATGATTCGCGACCTTGTGGAGCTGGCCGTAAATATGGTTAAATTGGAAGAACAGGAAGGCGTTAAAACCAAGGCAGCAGAGGTTGCTGAAGAAAGAATTCTGGATATTCTTCTTCCACGAAAACCGGTGGAAAAGAAGGTTGAAGACATTCTTCCCGGTGATGATTCAAAGCCGCATGAGTACAAACAGATTGAACAAGAAGACACTACCCGTGAGAAGCTTCGCCAGCTTCTTCGAAGAGGCAAACTGGATGATCGTACCGTCGATTTAGAGGTGTCTGAGAGCAAGAGCGGTCCGGTCATTGAAGTGTTTTCCTCTTCGGGAGTTGAGGATATGGGTTTTAACATAAAAGAGATGTTCGGAAACATATTTCCCCAGAAGAAGAAGAAAAGGAATGTTAAGGTTCCTGAGGCAATGGAGATTCTGGCTGAGGAAGAAGCTCAGAGAATGGTGGATATGGATAAGGTTACCAAAACGGCTATAGAGAGGGTGGAACAGTCAGGCATTATATTTTTAGATGAGATCGATAAAATTGTTGGTAGTGGCTCCACATATGGTCCCGATGTTTCAAGAGAGGGTGTTCAAAGGGATCTTCTGCCGATTGTGGAGGGATCTACTGTAAATACCAGATATGGCATGGTGAAGACGGATCATATTCTTTTTATTGCTGCCGGGGCCTTTAGCGCCTCCAAGCCATCTGATCTTGTTCCAGAACTTCAGGGGCGATTCCCTATAAGGGTGGAACTGGATTCTCTCGGTAAGGAGGATTTGATAAGAATACTTACTGAACCTCATAATGCTCTTGTAAAACAATATGTTGAGATGATGGCAACAGAGGGCGTAAAGATTGTTTTCAAGGATGAAGCTGTTGCTGAGATTGCTGAGATTGCCACCATTGTCAATGAAAGGACAGAGAATATAGGAGCCAGAAGGCTTTATACTATTATGGAGACACTTCTTGATGAAATTTCTTTTGATGCCCCTGATATGAGTGAAAAAGAAGTGATAATTGATGCAAATTACGTCAAGAAAAAGTTGGATGATATAGTGGAAGATGAAGACCTGAGCAGATATATACTTTAAGAGTTTCGAGTTCAAAGTTTAAAGTTCAAAGTTGGAATATGAAAAGGTGAGAGATGGATAACGTTGAAAAATCAATGGAGAGGGCAGCTATTCTTTTAGAGGCCCTGCCTTATATACGCCGTTTTTGTAATAAGACCGTTGTCATTAAATATGGTGGTCATGCCATGGTGGATGAGTCATTGAAAGAGATGTTCGCCATGGATGTCGTTATGATGAAATATGTAGGGATCAATCCAGTGGTGGTGCATGGTGGAGGTCCTCAGATAGGGAATCTTTTAAAAAAGCTTGGTAAAGACTCGAAATTTGTCCAGGGAATGAGAGTGACGGATGAGGAAACCATGAGTGTCGTAGAAATGGTCCTTGCCGGTAATGTGAATAAAGAAATTGTGGGCCTCATCAATCATCACGGAGGTAATGCTGTTGGTCTTACCGGCAAAGACGGTAATCTTATTCAGGCAGAGAAATATTTTTTGAGTGCCGACAAGGCAAAGGATACGCCGCCTGAAATTATAGATCTGGGACTCGTGGGCAAGGTTAAGAAACTTAATACTAATCTTGTCGTATTACTGGCGAATGAAGGATTCATTCCTGTTATAGCGCCTATCGGTGTGGGGGATGGTGGTGAAACCTATAACATCAATGCCGATATCGTTGCCGGTGAAGTTGCGGCAGCCTTACAGGCAGAAAAGCTCATTTTGCTGACGGATGTAAAAGGTGTCCTGGATGCGGAAGGTCAACTTATAAATACCATGAGTTGCGATGAGGTAGAGAAGTTAATTGAGACGGGTGTCATTGAGGGAGGTATGTATCCAAAGGTTAAATCTTGCCTTAAAGCACTGAAAAGTGGCACAAAAAAAGCTCATATCATTGATGGACGTCTGAAACATTCCATTCTTCTGGAAATTTTTACCGACGAGGGTATAGGAACAGAAATCCTTTTGTAAGGGCGGATTTCATATAAAGGGAAATAACAGGATGACAACTGAAGAACTGATAGCACTCTCGGATAAAAGCATAATGGAGACTTACAGGCGTATTCCGATAGTTTTGGTGAAGGGTTCGGGAGTGAAGGTCTGGGACAGTGACGGGAAAGAGTATCTCGATTTTGTTGCCGGGATTGCTGTTTGCAGTCTTGGCCATTCCAATTTCAAGGTGGTAGAAGCAATCAAGAAACAGGTGGAGATTCTTACCCATGTTTCAAATCTCTATTATATTGAACCGCAGATTGGTCTTGCCAGACTCCTGGTTGAAAACTCCTTTGCTGACAAGGTCTTTTTCTGTAATAGTGGCGCGGAGGCCAATGAGGCGGCGATTAAACTTGCCCGGAAATATGGCCATGAAAATATGGGCGGGGACAGATATGAGATAATCACCATGATTGATTCCTTTCATGGCCGAACGCTGGCAACTATTACGGCAACAGGACAGAAAAAGTTTCAGGAGGGATTTGCACCGTTGCCGGGAGGATTCAAGTATGTCCCATTTAACGATCTTTCTGCCCTGGAACATGCCATAACGGAAAAGACATGCGGGATTATGTTAGAGCCAATCCAGGCAGAGGGAGGGATACGGATTCCCGATAACGATTACCTCCGGGGAGTCAGGAAAATTTGCAACGATAATGACCTTCTTTTAATACTGGATGAGGTTCAGGTGGGTATGGGACGTACGGGGAGTCTGTTCGCTTATGAAAATTACGGTATTGAACCAGATATTATGACATTGGCAAAGGCCATGGGAAATGGGTTTCCTGTGGGGGCAATGCTGGCGACCGACAGGGTTGCCGCCGCTTTCGTGCCGGGAAGCCATGCTTCTACCTTTGGGGGCAATCCGCTGGGAATGGCCGCGGGACTCGCAGTAATGGAGGTATTGCTTAAAGAAGGTGTGCTTGAAAATTGTAAAAAGACAGGATCTTACTTATTGGAGAAATTAAATGAACTTAAAAAAAACCACTCAATCATCAAGGAAGTGAGGGGAAGGGGTTTAATAATTGGCATGGAGCTTTCTGTCGAAGGCGAAGATGTTGTAAAAAAATGCATGGACAAAGGGTTATTGATAAATTGCACATGTGGAAACATATTGAGGTTTGTCCCTCCGTTGATTGTAACAGCGGAGGATATTGACATGGCCGTTAATGTGCTTGATGAGGTGATGGGGGACTGATGGGAAAAGACCTTTTAAGTATTTACGATCTTGAGAAAGCTGCTTTTGATGAGATATTTGAAAGGGCCGAAAGATTGAAAAAAATGCTCATTTACGGGGAGCCATATACACCTTTGAGAGGAAAGACCCTTGGTATGATATTTGAAAAATCGTCTACGAGGACGAGACTTTCTTTTGAGGTGGGCATGTATCAGTTAGGAGGAATAGCCATATTTCTCAATATGAGCGACATACAGCTGGGAAGGGGTGAGACCGTTGCTGATACTGCAATGATAATGTCCGGATATTTAAATGGCGTTATGATAAGAACATTTTCTCAGGAGCTGGTTGATGAATTTGCCAGATGTGCGACTATCCCTGTCATAAATGGTTTGACGGACCTTCTGCATCCATGTCAGATATTGAGTGATCTTTTTACTCTTATAGAGAAAAAGGAAGGATATGAAGGTCTGAAGATTGCTTATATCGGTGACGGAAACAATATAGCGAACTCCTGGATAAATGCCGCCGCAAAACTGCCCTTCCAGCTTGCGCTTGCCTGTCCTGCCGGATATGATCCTGATAAGACTATTCTTAAGAGGGGGGTGAGGGAAGGAGAGGTAACTCTCTATCGGGATCCATATGAGGCTGTGAAGGATGCAGATGTGATTTATACAGATGTGTGGGCCAGCATGGGACAGGAAGATGAACACGATAAGAGGGTGAAGGAATTTAAAAATTATCAGGTAAATGAAGCATTGGTCGGTTGTGCCAAAGATGATGTTATTATAATGCATTGTCTTCCCGCCCATCGGGGAGAGGAGATAACCGATAATGTCATCGACGGCCCTCTCTCGGTGGTGATAGACCAGGCGGAAAATCGCCTTCATGTTCAGAAGGCGATCATGGAAATATTGATGGCAAAGTAAAAAGTTCCGGGTTCAGAGTTCAAAGTTAAAAAGAATAGTTTGTTGGGTTTCGCTATGTTCAACCCAACCTTCTACTTCTTCTGTAGCTCAGGGCTTCAGCCCTGTCTTGAAGTAGTGGGAGCGAAACAGCAAATTTGCGGAGGGACATTCATAAATGAAAAATTTCAAAAAGGTAGTTCTGGCTTATTCCGGAGGACTGGATACCTCGGTTATTCTGAAGTGGTTGATTGAAACCTACGGCTGTGAAGTTGTGGCATTTGCAGCCGATCTCGGTCAGGGAGAGGAATTGGATGGGCTGGAAGAGAAGGCGATAAACACCGGAGCCAGCAAGATATACATTGAGGATCTACGGGAAGAATTTGTAAGAGATTTTGTATTTCCTGCTCTTCGCGCCAATGCAAAATATGAAGGATCATATCTGTTAGGAACTTCTTTGGCCAGGCCGCTCATAGCAAAGAAGCAGATTGAAATTGCGGAAAAAGAGGGAGCAGATGCAGTATGCCACGGTGGCACAGGGAAGGGTAATGATCAGGTAAGATTTGAACTGACCTACATGGCCCTCAATCCGGGCATAAAGATCATAGCTGCCTGGAGGGATGATAACTGGACTTTTGATTCGAGAAAATCGATGATTGATTATTCCGACAAACATAATATCCCGATTACCATGACGAAAGAAAAACCATACAGTGAAGACAGAAACCTTATGCATATCTCTCATGAGGGGGGGATTCTGGAGGATCCCTGGGTTGAGCCCGATGAGGATATGTTTGTCTTAACTGTATCTCCGGAGGCTGCCCCGGATAAGCCGACCTATGTGGAGATAGGTTTTGAGAAGGGGAATCCTGTTGCAGTCAATGGGGAGAGGATGAGCCCGGCGAAACTCCTGGATTATATAAACAGACTGGCGGGTGCCAATGGTATAGGCAGAATGGATATGGTTGAAAACCGCTTCGTGGGAATGAAATCAAGAGGGGTTTATGAGACGCCTGGTGGAACTGTTCTATGGGCTGCTCATCGTGCAGTCGAGTCTATTACCCTGGACAGAGAAGTCATGTTTATAAGGGATTCACTTGTTCCCAAGTATGCTCAGCTTGTCTACAATGGTTTCTGGTATTCGCCCGAGATGAAGATGATGCAGAAGATGATTGATGAGACACAGGAAAATGTTACGGGGACGGCCCGTCTTAAGCTGTATAAGGGTAACTGTATTGTAGTGGGGAGAAAAGCGCCCAACTCTCTGTACAGAGAGGATGTCGTTACCTTTGAGGAAGATGAGATTTTCAACCAGCAGGACGCCACCGGGTTTATCAAGCTCAATGCATTGAGGTTAAAAATACAGCAATTGGTAAAAGGCTAAAGGCGCAGGGCAAAGAGAAAACTTGTTTGTCCTTAAGTCCCTTTTCCCATAGAAGAGCGTTATGGTGAGGGGTATATAACTATACGGATAAGTATCAGTCTAAATGTTTAATTATACAGCTCGTCAATCCATTTGACGTCTATAAAACAACAAAACCTGTAATCACTTTTATGAAACTAATACAAGCTGAATTTTCCAAAGCTCAGTTGGATAGGCTTCCCAAAAAGGATCAGGTCTTCTTTTTCCAACTTACGCACCTTTTGGATGAGCTAATGATTTTACAAAAATGCTTGATCTACGCCGGTAATACAATTGCGTCAAAAGAAGGAGTCGCGAAAACTGCACAACGTACTCAAGCACTTTTCTTTATCAGGACACTTGCAGGGAAAATTAACGAGGGATGGCAGATACTCAGGGCTTCCTATTTTGCCAAAAAACTTTCCCAAAGATATGATAATCTGATTTCCGCATCAGCAAGACAAAGTTTAGAAGAAATAAAGAGATATTTCAGAGAAGATAATTTAATCAATGAGTTGCGAAATAAGTACGCGTTTCACTATGATCGACAAAAGGTTAAAGACCAAATAGATCGCATTACCCGGGATGAAGTTCTAAGCATGTTTATCTCTGAACATCAGGGCAATAACTTATTTGCTTTTAGCGATACAATGGTAAATTGGTCGATTTTGAATTTGATAAATCCAAATGATCCTCAAAAAGCTATGGATACATTGGTTGATGAGATTATTCAGATGTGTGCTCGGTTTCAAAATTTCGGACATGGCTTTATCGAGCTTATTATTAGAAAACTTGGATTCAATTGCGTAGAGTTAGAAATTGCAAACGTTCCTCTTGTCGAGTACATTGAACTGCCCTATTTTGTGAAAAAAAGAAATTAACCCTGCTAATTCGCACTTAAGTATCAGCCAACGCCGATTAGGCTCCCGATCCTTGGCAACATTGAACTTATGGAGGAAAAAATGGTTTATGTAATCATATCGGTCATTGCTTTGGTTATTCTTCTCTTCATAATTAAGGTTGTTAAAACGTCTCCAGGAAATCCAAGAGGATTTGCTATGAGCGTTGCGAAGACACAGCTCATATCTTTGTCTGCTATCAAAGAGAAATATCCAAATTTATCGAAAGAAGAGCAGTATCTTAATGCCTTAATTACGAGACCCGGGTATTCAGAGGAGACAGTACAAGGAATTATCAACAGTACGAAAGAGAGTGCTGAAAAACGAGGAGATGTCTTGAGGTTTAACGAAGTTGTCCGGACGTTAGTTATGATTGAATATCTTAGAAGAACTGGTGAAAAAACGCGGGACTTTTCACGTGCTTCTGAAATGATGGAAGGGGTATTATCTGTAATTCCCGATGAATTGTGATAAAGGGCATGGTTAGGTTTTGTGCATTCTTGCAAGGAAGTGATGACCGACTTATTTATGTATTTCTATCATTTGATACACAGGAATGTTATTTATAAAAATTCAAAGGAAAAAAATGGTAGCACTTTTTTTGTTGTTGCTGAGTTTTATTTTTATTGATTCAGCCTACGCAAAACGAGTACAGATTAGAGGTGAGTATTGTTACCAATACGGAGACAGTGAGTCTCTGATGGTGGCAAAGGAGATTTCATATGCAATGGCTTTGAGGAAGGCCATTGAAACCTATAAGACGTTCATATCTTCAACAAGTATCGTTAAGGATTTTAAGTTAAAGAAGGATTTGATTGAAACAATAGCGTCTGGATATGTTGATAATGTTAAAATTATCAAGCAGGACGTTAAAGGAAGGACAGTCTGCACGACATTGATCGGTTATGTGAATCCTGACGCCGTTAAGAGTATAATATCAAGAAAGGTTGAAAGGGTAAAGAAAACAAGAACAAGAGAATTCAAAGGTTTGATTAGTAATGAATGCATTAAGATATTGAATTACAAAAGGGAAGGTCAACATCTATCAATACTTTATCAAGCAAAAAAAAGATTTAATTATACCTTTGTTAGAATTGTTATTGACTGCTTTGACAGAAATGGGAACCCAATAGAAGGTAGAAGCTCCGATACTGCATCTCGGCTTGATAGAGGAGAAGTTAGGAAGGAAGTAGTCGAGTTGCCCGGAGGAACAGCATCATTTGAGATAAGATTAGGGCGTTGTCCGTAAAAAATTGGATGTATCTATAAAAGGCTATATTTCTAATAGAAAACACAAGGCATGATGCGATGGTTATATGTGTAGCAGTTGATAATTCTGTTTTAGGAGATTTAACGGATACTGATATTCCTGAGAATAAAAAGGCAGATAAAATGGCATTTGAAGAGATGATCGAACTCGCCAGGCAAGGTGTCATTGAAATTGGTGTCCCGTTAACTGCAGCTATGATTGAAGAAAAATATGCCGGAGAAGATAAACACAAACTTCTTAGAAAGAAAATGGGCAAGGCTTTTAGGCTGTGGCCTGTAGTCGTAACCAAAGAAATGAGTTATGATATTGAGAACAAGAAAAAATGTTTACACAGCATAATGCAAGATAGAGAAGGAGTTGATTCGGCCAATTTAAGCCTGTTCAATGCTTATAATGCATGTGAATACAGTTAGTTACAGAGGCAAAAAAACAAAGTTAACTCAAAAATGCTGCGTTTCCGGGGGTCAATCCTCGGAAACTCACTGTTTTGAAAAAAGTTAACTCAAATTTATTGCATTTCATGGATAA
>JAUSPI010000030.1 GCA_030655775.1 Syntrophales bacterium | reverse complement strand
CTTTGTTTAGTTACAAGAAATGTTGAAGATTTTAAAAATATAGATGTTAGAATATTAAACCCATTCGATTAAAAGTCTCCCAAACCAATAACCGAGAGTGCCCCCCACTGTCGGGATTCTCAGGGACATGACCCGATTTTTTCATAATCTTTTAATAATCTTTTCTTTGCGCCTTTGCCTGCCCAGTGAAACCTTTGTCGGTGTTGTTTCACCGGGGCGTGAGGCCCCAATAACGACAATGAGGAAACCCTGACCCCACTAAGACACAAACAGCTTGACGCCATCATACAATTGTGGTACCAGATACTATCATACTATCATGGAGCATAAATAATGAATACTCAAAAAATAGCCATTACTGTACCATCCGACCTTCTGGATATAATTGATAAAACCACCGCGCAACGCAGTATATCGAGGAGTAGATTTATATCCCTGATACTTCGCGAAAAGTTGCAGGAGGAAAGAAGTCGTCATCTGAAGAGTGAGTATGACAGAGTTTTTTCGGATAAAGCAATATGTGATGAGCAACTAAAAACTGCAGTGTGGCTTGACGGAGCGGGAAACAGGGAAGGACAGGAATGGTAATACGAAGTGGTTCGATTTACTGGGTTGATTTTTCTCCGGGAAAAGGGTCTGAACCGATGGGCAGACGGCCTGGCCTTGTCATCCAGAATGATGCTTTAAACGACAGCAATCTAAACACCGTTATAATGCTCGCTATAACATCAACGCTTAAATTCGGTGATCTGCCGGGAAACATTATATTGCAAAAAGGGGAAGCAAACATGCCCAAACGTTGTGTAATAAATGTCACCCAGATAAAATCAGTAGACAAAAAAAGTATAAAGGAAAACATCGGAGCCCTTTCAGAAGAAAGAATGGCTGAAGTATATCAAGGTCTGAAGCTTGTTATGAATATGCTTTGAAGGGTAGGGGGTCAGGCTCAGTCCCCCCCCCATCGTAAGAACAAGATTGCTCGCTAACCATTTCAATATGCCCCACAGAGAGGGCACGCTACGTTGTCATTTCGAACGAATGTGAGAAATCTTAATCATTAAATAGTCGCTGTCACTATTTTTACGCAATTTACTTTTTTCGTGATTTCGTCCTTTCGTGATTTCGTGATAATCTTTTACGAGAGCAAGTTATAAAAAATACCATATGCGTGCAAAAAGTCCTTGCAGAAAGTGCCATACTTGTATATTTTATCCACATGAAACGTACAATCAATAAAAATTTGTTGGTCTGGAAAAACAGTAAGGATCGTAAACCACTGATCCTGCGTGGTGCGCGTCAGGTGGGGAAAACTTATACCCTGCAGGAATTTGGAAAAACAGAGTTTCCATGCTGCCATTATGTGAATTTTGAAAAAGATGAACAAGTAATCGCGTTGTTTGAAGATGATCTTTCACCCGCCAGAATTATCAATGAACTACAGTTTTATCTTGATGCCTCCATCGATACAGCGCGTGATCTAATTATTTTTGATGAAATCCAGCGCTGTCCACGGGCGCTGACCGCGCTAAAATACTTTCGCGAACAGATGCCGGAAATGGCGTTATGCAGCGCCGGTTCTTTGCTCGGGGTCACTCTTGCCAACGACTCTTTTCCAGTGGGGAAAGTTGGTTTTTTGGATTTATACCCTTTGAGTTTTGACGAGTTTCTGGAAGGAATTGGGAAACTACGTTTAGCCGAATTATTGCAGACACATGTTTTTCAGGAATCATTGCCGCAAATAGCGCATGACCAGTTATGGGATCTCTGGAAAAATTATCTTATTACAGGTGGTTTGCCGGAAGCGGTCAATGTTTACCGCGAGCATTTTAAAAACCAGTACGAAGCAATCCTGGCCGTTCGCCACATCCACAGAGATCTTCTGGACACCTATATGGCGGATATTGCCAAACATTCCGGCAAAACCAATGCCCAGCATATTGAACGATTGTGGCGTAATGTGCCTGTTCAGTTGGCACGTGCTCAGGACGGCAGCGCTCCGAAATTCCGTTTTAAAGATGCCGTGCCTGGTTTGCGAGGTTATGAACGTTTGTCTTCTCCGCTGGACTGGCTGGAAAACGCGCGGCTTGTGCTAAGAACCTCCATTGTGAGTCGGGCTGAAACCCCGCTTGCCGGATTTGCCAGAGACAACCGGTTCAAACAATATTTTTTTGATGTGGGGCTTTTGACCACAATCACTAATATTGATCCGGCCATTATTTTAAAATATGATTATGGAAGCTACAAGGGCTATGTTGCGGAAAACTTTGTGGCGCAGGAACTGCGGGCAACCGGTGTCAGGGATTTGTTTTGTTGGGAAGGCCGAACCTCTGAAGTCGAGTTTCTGTTGGAAACTCCATCGGGCATCATTCCTTTGGAAGTCAAATCAGGATGGATAACCCAGTCTAAAAGTTTGAACGTGTTTGAAAAATGTTACCATCCCCGACAGAGTATGGTTCTGAGTGCCAGAAATGTAAAAACGCAGGGGTCTCGATTATATGCGCCTATTTATGCGGCAAGCCAGCTGGGGAGATTGTTATTGTATGCTTAGAACAGACCTTTGCATAACGACGTCTCCTGTCTCCTGTTTATTATCTTAGCGTCTTTGCGCCTTTGCCTGCCCAGTTTACCCCGTAGCTTCGGGAAATGGTACTGGGGTGAAACCTTTGTCGGTGTTGTTTCACCGGGGCGTGAGGCCCCAATAACGACAATAAGGAAAGTCTGCCCCCCCCATTATGAACTGCTTTATTTCCAGAGTATGGTGGGTTATAATGCAGTAGTCATAAAATTTGATGGAGGTTTACCATGGCAACACAATTTGTAACAGATGAGCAAGGCAATAAAACAGCAGCAATTATTCCC
>JAUSPI010000029.1 GCA_030655775.1 Syntrophales bacterium | reverse complement strand
CAGTAGGACAGGCGTCCCGCCTGTCCATAATGGTGAATCGCTTAGACAGCCGAGACGGCTGTCCTACGGGATGGGGAGGACAGACTTTATTTTCAATGTCTATTTGGGGGATTTAAATTCTCCTTGACATTAGGGGACGATTGCCGAATATAAATAAAGTATCAGCAAAAAGCTATCAGCAGGACAAGCAGAAGTGGTTTTGTCTATCTCCTTGTTTTTACTGAAGGTTTACGAATTCATCACATTGATGATGGGGTACAGGGTGGATCATGAAAGAAGAGGATTGGAGAGTTGTACATATAGCATCGGGAATGACAAATGCCAATATCATAGTTGGAAGATTGGAGACAGAAGGAATTCCGACCAGATTGAAGTACGAAGCGGCGGGTATAATTTACGCTGTTACTATTGACGGTCTGGGTGAAGTGAGGGTAATGGTTCCTTCAAACTGCCTGGAAAATGCCCGGAAGGTTCTTTCAATATCCTACAGAGATGAAGACATTGACTGGGAGGAGAAATAAGAATCAAGAGTGAAAAATGGAAAAAATGAAGGTTTATTCTTGATGTATTTGTAAAAAGTCATTTTTTGTCACCCTGAATTTATTTCAGGGTCTCTAACTTGCTGAAATAATTAGATGCTGAAACAAGTCCAGCATGACAAATGGTGCAGTTTATGACTTTTTGCGAGACTGTCACTCTTCATTGTTTAAAGTATTCCATCCAGGGGCGTGTTACATTCGGGACAGCGGGATTCCCGCAAAGTAATCCTGTTTATAAAAAACCCATACCTGTCAATGAGGAGCGCTCCACAGTTGTAACACAAGGTTTTTTCACCAACATCTCCAGGAACGTTGCCGCTGTATACGTACTTAAGTCCCGTTTCTTTACCTATTTCTGCTGCCCTGTGTATCGTCTCTACCGGGGTTAATGGTAGATTTGCCATCTTATACTGGGGATGAAAGCGGCTGATATGCCAGGGAGTTTCAGGTCCCAGTGAAAGAATGAATTCGGCAATTTGCCTCAATTCTTCTTCGGTATCATTTAAGGTGGGTATAACGAGGGTCGTTATCTCCACCCAGATGTTCAGTTCTTTCATCTTCCTTATGCTATCGAGAACCGGCTGAAGTCTTGCCCCGCACCACGTTTTGTAAAAGTCATCGCTGAAGGATTTCAGGTCCACATTGGCTGCATCAAGGTAGGGTGATATTTTTTCAAGAGCATCTGCAGTCATAAAACCGTTGGTGATAAAGACATTTTTAATCTTCCTCGTGTGGGCAATACGGCAGATGTCGTAGGCGTACTCGAAAAATACGGTCGGTTCAGTGTATGTATAGGCAATGGTCATCGATTTTGTTCGGACAGCTTTTTCGACGATCTCCTCCGGAGTAACCTTTCTTCCCATTATTTCCCCCGTCTCCCGCGGTGTCTGAGAAATGTCATTATTTTGGCAGAAGGTACATGAAAAGTTGCACCCGACGGTAGCGATAGAAAAGGATTTCGATCCGGGCCAGACATGAAAGAGAGGTTTTTTCTCGATAGGGTCAACATTTTCAGCTATGACCATTCCATAAACCAGTGTGTAGAGGATACCCTCTCTGTTTTCGCGTACCCCGCATATCCCCCGTCCTGTCGGAGGAATCTTACACCCGTGTCCGCAGAGAAAACACCTTACAGCTCCACCCTCCAGCTTCTCATAGAGCATAGCTTCCCTTGTCATCTTTTGATCTCCCTGACAGCTCCGTGGACTTTATGTTTTCCTTCTGTTCCGACTTTAATATGACTTTTTACTATATCCTGTATAGTCCTGTGGGTAAATACCACGGGAAATGACAGACCGATAAAAGCACCGAAAGGATTATTCATAACTGGAATAATCTCCTCAAGACCGGTTGCAAATGAATACCAGCCGAAGGGGAGGAAAATGACACTTCCCCACCGGATATTGACACCTGGAAGTGCAGTTTTGACTATTTGGGTCAACTCCCCTATACCGAAAAAGCGGGCGCTATTGTAGATAGAGGTGCTGAAAATTCTCGTTATCCTCCTTCGCACACCGATTATGGAATGTTTATTTAGAACCCCGATAAAAACCCTGTCCCTGCATACCCTGATTGCTTCGGCTATAGCTTTCTGGGGATTATCCATAAATTCGACAGAGGTGATCATCGTAACGATATCAAATTCATTGTCGGAAAAGGGAAGATCTTCTGCTTTTCCCATATGGAAATCTGCTCTCTGTCCCAGCTTTTTTCTGGCAATGTCCAGCATGGAGGGAGATGATTCGAGACCGGTTACATTACACCCTTTCCTTCTGAAAAAGCGAAGATGATTCCCCGTTCCACATCCTACATCGAGGAGCCTCTCGCCCTCCCTTGGCGCTATAAGATTGAAGATGAGATCCTTTTCTCTTCTGTCTATGTAACGTCCAACAGGTGTCAGAAGCCAGTCATCGTATGATCTGGCTGTTTCTTCATCAAAGATCATCAAATTTCCTCAAACAGTTAGAAAAGATGTTTTACTAAGCCGAGTGTAATCCCCAGCAGGAGCGTTAGCCTCCTATTGAATGCATATTTCTTGCACATTTTTTGAAATGTACCTTATCGGAGATAGCGATATCGTATCGTGTTGGTTTTTTGGCAATGATCGTTTTTATCAAGTCCTCCAGTTCCGGATCGCTGCACCCGGAGCGGAGCGGATCCTTCAGGTCGTTCTCTTCATCAGAAAGCAAACATGCCCGGAGATGACCGTCAGCGGTGAGACGAAGCCTGTTGCATGATTCACAAAAATGGTGACTCACAGGACTTATGAAGCCGATTTCTCCCCTCCCGCCCTGTATCCTGTAAATGCGGGCGGGACCGTCCGTTTTGTTGCCCGGGCCGGATACTGGTTCAAGTATATGATATTTCCCTATTTTTTCCATTACGGAATCGTTGGATACATGTTTATCATTATTATCAGCACCCGCCTCACCGACGGGCATCAATTCAATAAATCTCACCTGATACGGTTTTTCTATTGACAGCTTTGCAAAATCCAGAACCTCATCTTCGTTCACGCCCTTTATTACCACGACGTTGATCTTGATCGGTGAGAACCCTGTCTTGTATACCTTGTCAATACCCCTGAGAACTGCTTTCAGATTTCCTCCCCTGGTAATGCTCGCATATTTTTCTGGATTGAGGGAATCGAGGCTGACATTTATTCGCCGTATACCTGCATTGAAGAGCCCCTCAGCAAAGTTTTCAAGCAGTATGCCATTCGTTGTCAGGCTAATATCCTTCAGTCCATCTATTGTTTTAAGAGAAGTAAGGAAATCGACAACCCCCTTCCTTACCAATGGTTCTCCACCGGTCACCCTGACCTTTACAATTCCTGTTTTCACGGCAACGTTAACCACTCTTAATATTTCTTCATATTTGAGTATATCATTGTGACCGATCACCGACACCCCCTCCTTGGGCATGCAGTACACACAGCGAAGGTTGCATCTGTCGGTAATTGAAACTCTTAAATAGTTGATATTTCTATTATAGTTGTCGATCATGAGCTTTCCTTGAAAGATATAAAGAGTTTCTAACATATTTAAGGACGCATCGCAAGGACAGCATACATTCAGCGAACAGATATAGTATCAATCAATGTGAGAGGTCTCGATACGGCAGATTTTTTAAGAGTGTCAAGCCGTTAAACTATCCTCAGGTGATCTCCGTTTCATTGTGGTACTGTAGCGGGTTCAACACGGTTTTCAACTAAAAATGGGGAACAGTTAAAACCTGTTCCCCATCGTTCAGTCTTATGTTTTTTACGCGGTCATTAATGCTCCTCTTTTTCCGCATACCCTGTAATCATAGCAATAAAATCAGCAAAAATGGTGTGACCGGTGGTAGCTAAATAAAGGTGCGCAACCAAAAAAGCTGTGAATAGGATAGCCATGATAAAGTGAACAACGGCTACTACTTTCAAGCCACCGATAAAAGCAATGAGGAAAGCAAAACTTAAAGGATATAAATACAGAACGCCACTGATAAGCAAAAGAGGCATCATGAAAACCATGAATTTAAAGTACGCCATTTTTTGCAGTGGATTGAATTTATTATCCTCAGATGCAGAATAGGGGTGCGGCTCGTGCTTGAATATACCATAGATATAGTATCTTGCCTGTTTAGGAATTCCTGGATATATATCTTCTTTCCTCGGTATATAATGGGAAATTCGCTTTGAGATCAAATTGTAAAACAACCAGATGAAGAAATCCAGAAGCACAAATATTCCTGACCATTCATGAATAGTTATAGCGGTGGAATAATTTCCAAAGATGTTTACGGTATCTGGCCAGTGTATCTGTATGCCCGTTAATATGAGCAATAAGATCAGGATGGCATGTATCCAGTGCCAGACCCGTTCAGTTAATGGATGTAAATACATTTTCTCAGACATCTTCCTATTTTCTCCTTCTGGTAATAAAGCGCAAACAACCATGTCCAATGCATCCCACAAAAGTGAGAACTACTATCAGAATTCCAAGAGTATCGAGGGCCGGAATCCTGTTACTACCCACGACGTAGCCACCTTTTTTCATGAGTTCCTTGTTTGTGAAATCCCAGCTCATCGCAGGTTCTTTCTCTTTCGAAGTATCTTCAGGTTTTTTTAGAAGAATACTGTTTTTTGAATGGCATTTATTGCAATCCCTTATGGGAGATTTTAGTAGCGGAGTATGACAGACCAGGCAATCCACGTTTGTCAGGTGAAACTCTGCCTGTGTCAACCAGTTATGTCTGTCAAAAAGGGAAGGCATTGAAGGAACAATAACATCCTTATTGGCTGTGATCTCCTTTGACCTAACGTCTCTCTTCCTCAGGAAAAGTTTACTGTTATTGTGACAAGAGATACAGCTTTCATTTTGTGGGGTCTGACGCTGGATATTGTGCGGCGTAGCCAATTTCCAAGTTGGCGCATTATCGAAATTTGTCAATCCACCCTTGACATAAAAATCAAACAACTCTTTATTCACCGGAATGTGGCGTACGGTAACATATTTTTCAGGCCGCTCCTCTGTCGGTTTCGGGTTCATGCCGATTTTAAAAGCCATAACTGTAGAACCGATTGTGGAATAAGGTTTGCCTGCCTTGTCCTTGCCAACATGGCAGTTGAAACAGTTTTTATAGGAAACAGAGTGGCAGACCTGGCAACTTACTTTGTCCTTATGAATCACATGGCTCGGGTTCTCGTCGTCTTCTCCGGTGTGACAGTTTACACATTTAGCTCTATTTGCAACTTCATACCTGTCAAAATGAGCTTCGCCGCTTCCATGCATCTCTTCCCCGGAATGGCAGCCCTTGCACTCCAATCCATGCTCGCTATAGTGAGCATCGGCCGGCAGGCCTTCATTTTCACCAAAGAATTCTTTTCCGATTCTGCTCCCATGGCATGAGGTGCAATTGGTCTTCATCGGAGGCGGTTTCTTAAATAGATGTCCCTCAATCAAACCTCCCCCAACAGATGAAGGTCGACTGATATGGCACTGGCCGCAGCTGCTGTGGCAGCCCATACAGTGGGTATCCATAGCACTATCGATCTTTTCACGTACATTCTTGTCCGGATTTACCCTGAGATATATCTTGTTCTTGAAAGGGGCTAATGTAATATGGAGGCTGGTCTTGTTTTTTTCTACTATCTCTTCATGGCATTCGCCACAACTTTCGGCGGCATCGGGATATGTTGGATCTTTTACGATTCCCTCGTGGGCGGTCTTCCAGTTGTTATCTTCCGGATTGCCTCCGTGACACGTTTCGCAGGAAATTCCACCGTGCTCGTCTTCCAGAAAAGAGGGATCTACAAGCAATTTTTTATGCGGCTCCAACGGAGCCACAGATCCTCCCCATCCTGCTCCTTCAGGTCCAATCGGTTCGCATACTGCCTCTGGTTTAGATGCCTCAATGGAACCGATTATTTCAATGAGTTTTTTTTCATCGGTATGGCATGACACGCAGCTACTTTCTTCGGCATTCAGTGCCATAGGAAAATACCAGGAAAAAAATATAAAAGACACAATCAGAAACAAGAAGAATGCCGGTTTATGTCTGCTACTCGCTGCAATTCGAAAATAACTCACTTCATTTCCCCCCCATGTAATCGGTGATTCGCTATAGTATATTTCGATAAAAAAAGCAAGTAAAAATATGGGTTAATTGTTTTTGATGCCACACAGGACAAATCTTCTTGACACTTGTCCAGTATGATTTATATGATAAGAAATAGTGTCCATCCATAAATGGCCCTTTTGCTCAATTTCTACGTTAGTCTCAGATTTTAATCCTCGAAATATGCAATATATTCCTCTGGTTAAAATCTTCACCTTCCTTGAACTTGAACAAAATTACCTGTCTTTGGATGGACACTATATAGATTTTTCGTAGAGGAGAGGTGATGGATAAATTTCCGATTAGCAAAGTGGGTTTTGAAAAACTGAAAAAAGATTTAGAATATTTGAAAAGGGTTGCCGTTCCTGAGAACATAAAAGAGATTGAAGAAGCCAGGGCTCATGGTGATATATCGGAAAATGCCGAGTATGCAGCAGCCAAAGAAAGACAATCATTCATTCAGGGAAAGATACAGGAACTAAAAAATAATCTTGCTACTTCAATTATTATTGATCCTAAAGATCTCACCGAGGAGAGGGTCGTTTTTGGATCAACCGTTACCATCGAAGACATCAATGCAGAAGAGGTCGTTCAATATCACCTTGTTGGCCCCTTTGAATCCGATGTAAATGAGAACAAAATTTCAGTTACTTCTCCTATCGGAAAGGGGCTCATCGGGAAAGAAATAGGTGACGTAGTCAGTGTCAATACACCGGGAGGTGTAAGAGAGTTCGAAATTATTGATATTTCTATAAGTGATATGGAAGGCAAGAATTAAAATTACAGCTATAAAAGTGAAGCTCCCCGCCCTGTGGACGGGGAGCTTCACTCCAACGGTTAAAAGCCTCAATCCAATATCTGATAAACCCCTTATTATATTAGAAAAAAATAAAAGTTACCAAGATAAAGATTGGGATAAGAATAGGAATTGAGAATTTAAACATATATCCGAAGAAGCTCGGCATGTTGATACCGGCTTCTTCCGCTATCGATTTCACCATGAAGTTCGGTGCATTGCCAATATAGGTGTTTGCGCCCATAAAAACAGCGCCGGCCGAAATTCCCTTCAAGTAACTTACGAATACGGGATTTAACGTGACGGTATTTGCAGCCAGTGCGCCAGGCACCATGGCTTCCGTCAACCCAAGTTTCCCCAGTGCAAGATTAAAGAATGTAAGGTAAGTCGGAGCATTATCCAGGAATGAAGAGAGCACTCCCGTTACCCAGAAATAGTGAATAGGATCTTTTACTGTTGCAATAAGATCCGCCATGGCGCCTGCACTTCCCACCTTCAGTATCGCCAGCGCCGGAATGATCGTCATGAAAATGCCGGCAAAAAGTTTTGCCACCTCCATAATCGGAAACCAGCTAAATTCATTGGCCTCACGAAGACTTTTGGATGTAACGAAAAGAGACAGGAACCCCATCGCTATGATTATTATATCTCTTAAAATATTCTGGTAAGCCCATTCGACACCAAGCACGTTGAAATGACCCGCTTTCCAGTAACCGCTCATGAGAACCGCACCGATTATGCCTCCCAGAAAAAGAAAATTGTATATCCCCTCAAGCTTTATGGGTTCTTTTTCTTCGGGTTTTTCAGGCGTTTGCGATTGGAGCTTCTCTTTTCTGTAATAAAAGCTGTCCACAATAAAGAACATGACCAGAAGAATCAGAGAAGTCAGCAGCATGTGCGGGAATATGCCGGTCGTAACCCAGAAGAAGGGGACATTATGGAGAAAACCCAGAAACAGCGGCGGATCTCCCAGAGGAGTCAGCGAACCACCTATATTGGCCACAAGGAATATGAAAAAACAGATAACATGCACCTTTTTAGCCCGGTCCTTGTTTGCCTTTAAAACAGGGCGTATCATGACCATGGCGGCCCCGGTCGTCCCCACCCATGAGGCCAGTACCGTTCCTATCAGAAGCAGTATCGTGTTGACGACGGGGGTGCCTTTAAAGGAACCTCTGACGACGATACCGCCCGCGACTGTGTAAAGCCCCCAGAGAAGAATTATAAAGGGAATATAGTCAATAATGTATATATGAAGAATTTCGTATACTGCCACGTTATGATAAATTAAGAGAAATGGAACGGCAAAAGCCAGCGCCCAGAAGGCCGACAACTTACCAAAGTGAGCATGCCAGAAATGTGGCGCTATAAGCGGCAATACTGCTATGGATAGTAATATCCCGACAAAGGGGATAATTGACCAGATGGGCAGAACTTTCCCGATGTCAGTTCCATGATGGGCTGCCGTTTCATGTGCACTGCTTGCCATACAGGGGTTTGAAATAACAAGCATAAACAGAGCACAGAGAAAAGCAAACATTAAAGTAGTTACCAACAATCTTTTTTCTTGCACCATAAAACAGCTCCTGTCTATATCAATAAAACGTGAAGCTCCTCACCTAAAGGCGGGGTATTCTGCAGGATTTTCATAAAAACAAAAAAAACAAACCAAGGATGCCACGCACTTCCCTGGTTTGTTTTTTGTTTTCCTGCGAGGCGGTGAATTTTATAGCAACTTAATCGTCTGAATGCAACAAATAATTTGCCTCAAAATCTTGTCCCGCCTAAATGTGAATTATCTAAGTGTTTTCTGCTATCTTAAGCCTTTTTTCCGCTCTTTCTAACGACCTTTTTATTTTTTCATGATCTGGGTCATCTTTGGCCATCTTGGCTAACTTCTGTTCTGCGATCTCCTTTGCCCTTTTTGCCCTTTCCTTGTCAATCATATTTGCCCTTTCAGCAGATTCCACAAGGACAGTTACTTTGTGTGATGTAACTTCGGCATAACCCGTATTGACGGCATAATGTGTCTTTTTATTGTCTTTCGTATATTGGAGCTCACCAAAATTAACTGTACTCAAAAGTGCTGCATGTCCTACCAATACGCCAAATTCGCCTTCACTGCCGGGTATCGTTACGTCAGAAACGTCATCGCTAAAAGCCATTTTCTCCGGCGTAACAATTTCCAGCAACAGTTCGTTAGCCATCTTATATATCCTCCAACTCAGCTATGCTGAAAGTTTCTGTGCCTTTTCAACCGCCTCTTCGATGCCACCAACCATATAGAAGGCCTGCTCAGGAAGGTCATCATGCTTCCCTTCCAGGATTTCTTTGAACCCCCTCACTGTGTCGGGAACAGAGACAAATTTACCATCCGTACCGGTGAACTGAGCGGCGACGAAAAATGGTTGTGAAAGGAATCTTTGGATCTTTCTTGCCCTTGACACGGTCAATTTGTCCTCATCGGAAAGCTCATCCATACCGAGGATTGCTATAATATCCTGGAGGTCTTTATATTTCTGGAGGGTCATTTGTACCTCCCTTGCCACCATGTAGTGTTCATCACCGATCACATTTGGATCGAGTATGCGGGAAGTTGAATCAAGCGGGTCAACTGCGGGATAGATTCCCAGCTCGGCAAGCGGTCTTGACAGAACAACTGTACCGTCCAGATGAGCAAAGGTGGTTGCAGGTGCCGGGTCGGTCAAGTCGTCAGCGGGAACGTACACGCACTGGACTGCTGTAATTGAACCCTTATCGGTTGATGTGATTCTTTCCTGAAGTTCTCCGAGGTCTGTGGCGAGGGTTGGCTGATATCCGACCGCTGAAGGCATCCTGCCGAGAAGTGCCGATACCTCAGAACCTGCCTGGGTAAATCTGAATATGTTATCGATAAAAAGGAGCACATCCTGCCCTTCCACATCTCTGAAATATTCAGCGGCTGCCAGCGCCGTAAGCGCGACACGTGCCCTCGCTCCAGGGGGTTCTGTCATCTGGCCATATACCAACGCTGCCTTTTCGAGAACCCCGGATTCCTTCATCTCCAGATAGAGGTCGTTACCTTCTCTCGTCCGCTCGCCCACACCGCCGAATACTGAGATACCTCCGTGATGCATGGCGATATTATGAATCATTTCCATCATGACAACGGTCTTACCAACGCCTGCACCTCCGAACATTCCCATCTTTCCTCCCCTGGGAAAGGGTACGAGCAGATCGATAACCTTAACCCCTGTTTCCAAGACATGCACCGATGTATCCTGTTCCAAAAACGTGGGGGCTTCCCTATGTATGGGCATATATATTTTTGAATTTACAGGACCTAAGCCATCGACAGGCCTGCCGACAACATTGAGTATCCTCCCGAGACATGCTGGCCCCACAGGTACCATGATCGGACTGCCTGAATCCCTCGCCGGCATACCCCTTACCAGGCCATCTGTTATATCCATCGCAATACATCTTACCACGTTGTCACCAAGATGCTGTGCTACCTCTACGACCAGATTGTCCTCCTCGTCACTGATTGCCGGATTGGATATCGTAAGGGCGTTCCTGATACTTGGCAGAGTTCCCTCTTCAAACAGCACATCAATAACCGGGCCTATTACCTGTGCGATAGTTCCTACATTCATAATATTTTTCTCCTCAAATAAGGTTAAAAAACTAAAGTGACAATTCTTGTGGTGCCAGGGCAAGACTGCGTCCTGGCTTTTATCCGGCTGCCAGCGCTTCCGTACCCCCTACAATATCCATCAACTCAGCGGTAATAGCCGCCTGCCTTGCCTTGTTGAATCTCAGCGTAAGAGTGTCGATCATTTCATCACAGTTATTGGTAGCATTGTCCATAGCTGCCATCCGTGCGCCGTTCTCTCCGGCTGACGTTTCTAAAAGCGCCCTGTAAATAAGAACCCTAAGATACATCGGAAGAAGCTGGTCTATCAAAATTTCTTCGGACGGTTCATAGATATAATCAACCTTTTTTTCGGGTTCTACTTCCATCTCTTTACCTACAGATGGTAGGGGAAGCAACCTCACAACCATCGGTCTCTGGATAGTTACATTAAAAAATTCGTTGAAGATCAGATATAATTCATCATATTCTTCGGCGATAAAAGAGGGGATGACATCTTCCCCGATTTTGACGGAGAGACTCATGTCAAATTTTCCGGACACATCCGTGTGTTCGGCTACAACATTTAACTTTCTCCTGAGGGAATCTCTCCCCTTTTTACCGACGGTGATTAACGAAACTTCTTTGCCTTCATCCACTTTTTCTTTGACAAATCTCTCTGTGGCCCTGATTATATTTGTATTAAACCCCCCACAGAGGCCTCTGTCCGATGTCATGCAGATTATTTTGATTCTTTTCGGCTCTCGTACTGCCAGAAGCGGATGAGAGGTAGAATCTACCCGGAGAGCAAGACTGTTGAGTGTCTCCATAAACTTGCTTGCATAGGGTCTGAAATTGTCCATTTTCAGTTGAGCAAACTTAAATTTTGAGGCAGCTACGGCATTCATGGCCTTTGTTATCTGTCTGGTTTTGTCAACCGCCACAATCTTTCTTTTAATATCTCTTAATGCGGCCATTAATATTTACTCCTTACTCGATAATATCTACTCGGTAACGAATACGGAATCGAACTCGGTCAAGGCATCGGTCATCTTTTTGTCCAGTTCCGGGTTTATTTCCTTTTTCTCATCTATCTCAGTCATAATTTCAGGGTACTTACTCTTCACAAAACTTGAAAGTTGAATTTCGTATTCCTTTAACTTTCCAACTTCATATTTGTCTAGGAAGCCTCTGGCCCCCGCATAGAGAATAATCACCTGTTCCGACAGAAGCAATGGCTGGTACTGAGGTTGTTTCAATATCTCAACCAATCTGGCCCCCCTTGCCAGTTGAGCCTGTGTTGCCTTGTCGAGATCACTTCCAAACTGGGTGAAAGCTGCCAGCTCTCTGTATTGTGCCAAGTCAAGCTTCAGGGTTCCTGCAACCTGTTTCATGGCCTTTACCTGGGCGGCCCCCCCCACTCTCGAGACCGACAGTCCCACATTGATCGCAGGCCGTATACCGGAGAAGAATAGATCCGGCTCAAGGTAGACCTGACCGTCTGTAATGGAAATGACGTTGGTGGGGATATAAGCAGAAACGTCTCCTGCCTGGGTCTCAATAATCGGTAGAGCAGTGAGGGAACCACCACCCAAATCTTCGCTCACCCTGGCAGAACGTTCCAAAAGCCTTGAGTGATTATAGAAAATATCTCCCGGGAATGCCTCACGTCCGGGCGGTCTTCTCAGGAGAAGAGATATCTGCCTGTAGGCAACTGCCTGTTTTGAGAGATCATCGTAGATAATCAGGGCATCCTGTTTGCTATCGCGGAAATATTCACCAATGCTGCATCCGGAATATGCAGCGATATACTGCAGTGTAGCCGGATCACTGGCACAGGCTGAAACCACACAGGTATAATCCATCGCACCATTTTTTCTCAAAGCTTCCACAACCTGAGCCACCGTTGATTTTTTTTGGCCGATGGCAACGTAGATACACTTAACACCAGTATCCTTTTGCCTTATTATGGCATCGATACAGATGGCGGTCTTCCCTATCTGTCTGTCACCGATGATGAGCTCCCTCTGACCTCGTCCGATAGGGGTCATGGCATCAACAGCCTTTATTCCCGTATACATCGGTTCATTAACCGGCTGACGCTGGACAACGCCGGGAGCGATCATTTCTATTCTTCTAAATTCAGTCGTTTCAATAGGTCCCTTTCCGTCTATAGGTGCACCGGTTCCATCAATAACTCGTCCCAATAAGCCTTCCCCTACAGGAACCTGAGCAATCCTGCCTGTCCTCTTGACGATGTCTCCTTCTTTGATGTGCGTATCTTGTCCGAGGATGGCAACACCGACATTATCGGTTTCCAGGTTCAGAACCATTCCTAATAACCCGCCGGGAAATTCGAGTAGTTCCATTGCCATTGCGTTCTCCACTCCATAGACCCGCGCAATGCCGTCCCCGACGGACAGAACAGTCCCGGTTTCGCTTACATCAAGTTTTTTCTCATAATCCTTTATCTGCTTGGAAATTATTTCGCTTATTTCTTCTGCCCTGATTCTTCCCATCTATATATCCTCCCCCAAGAGATTCCTTATGTTGTTCAATTGAGTCTTTATGCTTCCATCGTAGACAGTATCACCAATCCTTACAACAACACCACCCAGAAGAGTTGAATCATCCTCAATAGTCACATCGACCGCCTTACCGGTAAGCTCTTCTAACTTGTTCTTAATACTTTCGGATAATGCCGTGGATAAAGGAAAGGCTGTTTTAATTTCAGCCCTTACCTTCTTGAGGGTGCCGTCAATAATTTCCCGATAACAAATTTCAATGTCGGGAAGGATATCAATCCTCCGCTTATCTACCAGCAGCTTAAGGAAATTAGCGGTCATATTTGAAATGTCAAAACTTTTTAACACTTCTTCGATGACAGCCTTTTTGTCGCTCTGGTCAAAAATGGGATTAGCTAAAAATTCCTTCAGGTTTTCGTTTTCCTCAAGTACAGACGAAAAACTTTTCAATTCACTGTAGTACTTTTCGTAGTTGTCTCCTTCTCTGGCTATATTAAAGAAGGCCTTTGCATAACGCTTTGCAATACCACTGCCAATCAATTTTTTCACCACCCTATCGTAAGAAAGTTTACACGTGCTTAAGTGTCCGTCTGTCCTGAACGAGTTTGCGAAGACATGCTCTTCAGATAATCTTCAACTATATTTTCGTGATCTTTTTCTAAAATGTTCTTTTTGAGAATTTCTTCAGCCATCTGAATGGAAAGTTCAACCACCTCAGTCCTTAATTGACTTTTAGCCTTCTTGGTCTCCTGTTCAATTCTGGACTGGGCATCGTCTTTCATCCTCTCAGCAGTTATTTTGGCATTTTCAATAATCTTTTCCTTTTCTGCCAATCCCTGTGCCCGTATCATCTCAGAGATTTCATTAATCTCCTCCGTAGCCTTGTCCAGTTTAGCGGAGTACTCTTTAAATTTCTTTTCAGCTTCCTCCTTCGCGGCCATTGCTTCTTCCAGAGAAAGTTTGATGTCCGTCCGCCTTCCGGAGAAAAATTCCTTTATCTTGTCTTTAAGCAGCCAGTAAAGAAGTCCGACAAGTATAGCAAAGTTTATAACCCTCCATCCAAAGTCGAGCAATTGACCGCCATGATCGGAGCCCTCACCGGACCCTCCTGCAGCGTAAACCATTGAGGAAGTTACAATCAGAATCATCAAAGCGGGTAGCAGGGAACGTGCGAAAAGTCGCTTGCATGGATTTGTTGAAAACAATTCTTTCATTGGATGCTCCTTCCCAACACTTTTTCAGCAATCTCAATCGACGTATTCAGGGACTGTTTTCTCAAGAAATCTCTCGCCTCGTCCATTTCCTTTTCTATCTTTCCATGAAGTTCTTGAATCATCTGCGAGATTTTACTTTTTGCTTCCTCGATTATTTTCCCCCCTTCTTCAGATCCCGTCTGCTCTATTTCATTCTTCTGATTAAGTGCTTCGAGCCTTGCCTGGCGAACCTTTTCCTCGTATTCAGCAATCTTTTGTTCAATGGTCTGATTGAGTTTCTTTACTTCTTCATCAGAGTCTTGAAGCTGCTGATTTCTCTTGCCAATTATTTTCAGAATTGATTTATAGAGGAAGATATTCAATAAGAAAATCAGAAAGAGGAAATTAAACATTTGAATCCAGATCGTATAGTCAAGGTTTACCATTGCCAATTACCTCATTAGGAAGATCTTTAAATTGAAAAACTAAAAAACCGAGCAAATAAAAATTGACCCGGTTAAACTAATAACACCTTAAAATAACGGCTTGCAAATATCTGTAAAATATATTTTGATATCTCAATTCTCTGTGTGTCCGCACTAAGAAAACCCTTCATAACCCCTGAGTTAAAACAGCGGTTTCTTAATCACAACTCTCGATAATTGTCAAGTTTTTTTTGTTTTAACCGGGGGAAACGAAAGCGGGCAATCTGTTGTGAACTGTAAGTTAACTCTTTCTTTCGGGGGTGAAACAAATGCGGTTTGCTAAAATAGCAATGAGCCTAACCTGATGACATTTATGGTGAACAGGAATAACTTCGCAATAAAAGTATTGACTAAATTTTTTGACACGGATATGGTTGCGCGGACAGAGTCGGCTATACCTTTGAAAAACTGAAGAATATGGTTTTGAGGGTGAATCAAGACATGATGCATTCGTAAAAAGTCTTTTTTTGTCACCCTGAATCATGTCCTGAACTTGTTTCAGGATCATTCAGGGTCTCTAACTTATTGAAATGCTTAGATGCTGAAACAAGTTCAGCATGACAAATGACACATTTTGAGACTTTTTACGAGACTGTCAAGACATGACAAGTTCGTAAAAAGTCGAATTTCTACTATTTTGTCATTCCCGTGAAGCTTGTCCTCGACTCCGATCGGGGAACGGGAATCCAGTCTTTTCAAATGCTTAGCTATTTATGGATTCCCGCCTATAATTGTGCCATATGGCAATAAGAAAGAGTTGGCGTTATCTACGCGGGAATGACAGACTTTTTACGAATGCATCAAGACATAGAATGGCCGAAAAAATATTCTGAGCATTGAAAAACCATTTTTTCAAAGCTTTCTCGACACCTTCTTTGGAGACTGTGAAATGAGAAAACCCTGTATGGTTGCAAACTGGAAAATGCATAAAACGGTCAAGGAATCCGTCGATTTTGCACATCAGCTGACTGGCGAAATTTCCGAATCTGCTAACAGCGATGTTGTACTTGCTCCGCCATTTACATCACTTTATCCTGTAGCAGAAGTGTTGAGGGAATCGGCCATTCATCTTTCTGCCCAGAATCTTCACTGGGATGAAAAAGGGGCGTATACGGGTGAAGTGTCTGCCGGAATGTTGGTTGATGTTGGCTGTAAGTATGTTATAATAGGCCATTCTGAACGCCGAACCCTTTTTAATGAGAGCGATGGCGACATAAATCGGAAGATAAAAATTGCCCTGAAGTTCAACCTCAGGCCAATATTCTGCATAGGGGAAACTTCAGATGAGAGGGAATCAGGAAAGACGTTTGCCGTTATTCAAAAACAGCTGAAAGAGGGATTGATTGATCTTGCGTCTGATGATATAAGGCAGATCATTATCGCTTATGAACCTGTTTGGGCTATTGGTACGGGTAGGACGGCTACACCTGATCAGGCCGGGGAAGTACACAGTTTTATTCGAAACATGATAACGGAGATTCATGGGATAGATGTTTCCAGCAGGACGGGAATCCTTTACGGGGGAAGCGTCAATCCGGATAATATAGCTGACCTTATGAGTCAGCCGGATATAGATGGTGCTCTTGTTGGAGGGGCAAGTCTGGATGTTGAAAAATTTATTAAGGTCGTAAAATTCTAATCTAAAGATAAAGAGGTATTCCTAAATTGTATGTATTTTTAGCTGTTGTGCATGTTGTTGCATGCATAATGTTGATTCTCATTGTTCTCCTTCAGAGAGGAAGAGGGGCGGATATGGGAGCTGTATTCGGTGGTGGATCAAGTCAGACTATTTTCGGAAGCAGTGGTCCGGGAACATTCCTTGGAAAAGTGACAGCCGTCATTGCCGCGGTCTTTATGATAACGTCTCTATGGCTTGCCTACTCCGCTACTCACAAGGGTTCAGTTATGGAGGGGTCTGCCAGGCCGGTAGTTGAGCAAACGGTGCCAAGTGATCAAGACACCACTGGAAATACCCCTCAGAACACAAAGCAATAGTAGCTCGGGGGTCCGCTCCCGATACTCCGTATCGTGCCGAAGTGGTGGAATATGGTAGACACGCTATCTTGAGGGGGTAGTGGGTTACGCCCGTCCCGGTTCAAGTCCGGGCTTCGGCACCATAAGAAAAATTAAGGGGTTAACCTGATGAGGGTTAGCCCTTTTATTTTGACCGGGAGAGCACCCGCAAGCCCCGCCTTTTTTGATACTGTGCCAAGTGTCGAATAATGCCGGGATAAAGTCCGTCACTCGAAAAATTTGAGGCATTTGTCATACACTGTTACTCTTCGTTCACCCATACAACTTGCATATTAGGAAAAGTAATACCTTGAACTGAACAGTGAGCACATTCCATGCTGCTTGCGGCGGGGTTAGCGAGCGAATAAAAAATAAAAGTTTTCCTTACCCCGATAAACGGGATAAGTGCGTTAACGAAATTATTTTCTGGCAGAAAATAATTTTTAACTTACTAAGCAGTCGGAGATTCCCCGCAACTTGTTGCGGGGAGCTTCAAATTTTTGCCTGGTTTTTCCTTGCGTCTGTGGTTTTTATTGTCTACAATTCTTATTAGTTTCCACAAATCACAACTTGCTCGAAAAAGGAAAATCTTATGAAAAAGATGACACATTGTTATGCATTTTTCATTATTACTATCATCACCGCCTTTCTCTTTTGTTCATGTGCAGCCATGCAGACTTCAAAGGAATCCGAAAAAATCGAACAGCTTTATATTGAAGCGACAGTGCAAAATGTCTCGGACGATGAAATTGTCTTAACGCTGCATTTACCCGAATTCAAAAAGTCGGCAGATCCGTTTATCGGCGAGATAGCCCAACAGGTTATTCGAAAAGGACTTTTCATCGAAGGGCTCACAACAGAAATTGAAGGCACACCGGTGGTCGTGAAAGAGGTACATGGAAATATCGTCAAAGCTTTGCTGAAAAAGCCCATGTCCTATCCTGTCGGTTCCACCGTAAATTTGAAAATTCCCCAAAAGACAATCGCAATTGTGGATTTCGAAGTAATTCAAGGCAAACAAAAAGAAGCCGGAAGGGTTACACTTGAAAAACTGACATCTGCGCTAATTGATTCCGGTCATTTCAACGTTGTTGAAAGGGCAAAGCTGAAAACAATCATCGATGAACTTAAATTAAGCATGACGGGCCTCATGAGCAAGTCATCTATGGATAAGGTTGGTCAACTGCAAATGGCAGACTTGATACTTACAGGAACACTGGCAGAGATGAGGGGGGAGTGGGATATAAACCTGAGGCTTTTGAATGTAAGGACAGGGCAGGCCATGGCCGCAATTACAATGCAGACAAAACTGTTCAGACCTTCGGAGATGAGAGACTCCGGACCATTGAATGCGGATTTTGAATTGGACGTTGTCGATCCTTCGTGGAATACGGGCTATAAAAGAAAAGGTGGTTTTCGTGTCGGTCTGGCTACTACCGGGGGAGCTGAAGGTTCCAGACATTCTCTGGAATTACAGTTTAATTTTAAAGAAAGATCTGACAGGGTCTTTGCCAGAGCAGAAAACAGGAGGAAAAGAGACCTCTATTTATACAGTGGAGTGGAGTTTTACGTTAAGTCAACTCGGTTGCTAACCGGTCAGATTTTGATTGTAACATCAAGCCCGGATAATCCTAATATTATGGATGCATGGGCAGGAAATTTTGATACAGACACACGGTGGAAAAAAGTAAGAATACCATTTGACAGTTTAACGATTGGAAGGGGATGGATAAAGAAAGGCGCTGAAAAGTACGGCGCAAAATATGGAGATCAGATACTGCGTCTTGACCGTGTTGAAATTTTATCAATAGGCCTTCCCAGTTTGAATAACCCCCCGGTAAAAGGGAGAATGTGGATAGACAAGATTCGTTTTTATCAGTGAAATAAGGAACTGGAATAATGGGGTCAGAGACAGAACGAAGTAAAACGAGGGTAAAAGGTTTCAGTGATGCCGAGATGGATTTTCAGCTTATTCGTCAGCTTGGATCAACTGCTTACGGCGGAGCATCTGTCGGCGAGTGTCTGGCTGTCGCAGAACGTATCAGAGACGGCATTCCATCAAGCTGGGTAGAAGAATTTGCAAAGCTGGCACAGATACAGAAGACGGATGCCGAAGAGAGAGCCGCAAAAGGACACAGGATCAGTGCACGCGAGCAGTATTTAAAGGCATGTAACTCTTATCGTGCCGCTGAATATTACACAAATTACCGGGACCCCGTGCACAGAAAACTGGGCATTAAAAGCCGAGAGTGCTTTACGGAAGCAATGAAGTTTGCCGGTCATACGTTTGAATCGGAAGACCTCCCCTTTGGAAATATTACCCTGCCCTTATACTTTATGTCTCCGTCAAAAGATGGCAAGAAACGCAAAACTCTTATGATCGTCAGTGGTTTTGATGGTACCACGGAAGAAGAGTATCTTCAGACGGGCTATGCCGCCCTGAAACGAGGGTTCAACATCATTCTCTTCGCCGGCCCCGGACAGATGGATACCCTCCGGTTTCACCCGGATACGTTTTTTGAGCCGGATTTTGAAAACCCTGTCAGCACGGTGCTCGACTATGTGACCGGCAGGAACGATGTGGATACCGAACGGATAGCACTGCTGGGCATAAGCTTTGGCGGATACTTCGCGACTCGTGCCGCATCCCGCGAACCTCGAATAAAAGCGCTTGTGGCCAATTCTCCGATAATTGATCTTCACAAATACATGATTGGTTTCGTTGGCTTTGATCCGGCGGAAATGCCAGACGATGAAGACTTTAGACCTCAGGATTTACCGGAAATTCCCGAAGATGTAATGTCCACACAGATGAAGGAAATGGCTCAAAACCTGATGGGCCGGTTCGGACAGACATCATTTAAGAAAACTTTCCAGTATATGCGTCAATTCATGGTTGGAGAAGCCCTTGCAGATATTTCATGCCCGTGTTTTGCGATGGCCGGGATGGGCGAGGGGGTAGAACCGCAAAGACAGTTCAAGGTCTTCTGCGATGGAGTTTCCGGCCCGGTTTCATCCCGTCTTTTTACCCAGGAAGAGGGGGCCGATTCACACTGCCAGGTAGGCAATCTGTCTTTTGCGAATGCAGTCTACCTGGACTGGCTGGATGAGCTTTTTTGACCGGGAGAGCACCCGCAAGCCCCGCCCTGTAGGCGGGGAGCTTCACATTATGAGTTTTATGCAAAACTTTCATCTTATAAAGACAAACATATACTTGAATCGTAACATGCCTGATTAATAAGAAATATTCACAACTACCTGTAATTATAGCATATATTGGCTGCACAGATCACATGCAATCTGGTATTAATTGGAGATAATAAGGTATTTACAGGTTTTATCAACATGTCTGTCAACATATTTGTCAACATGTCTGTGGATTCCGGAACAGGACAGAAAAGATGATTTTTAAAAGCCGATTGGAATTCGGGATTTTACTCACAGTGCCCGTTCCATGAACGAGCCGGGCGTAAGACCGTGTCCTATGGTATCGCCGTCTTTTAATTTTTCTACTGCCTTCTGGGGTGTAGTAAGTTTTTGCCTGTATTCATTTAGATAAATATTCATGATTCTCCTCCTTCAATGTCCATTTATATTCTCGAGTTATCCATGTTCTGTCATAAAAAAAGGAATCGCCAGGAAAAAGAGTACGGAGACCAGTTTTTGAAACCGGGGGTATTACGGGAAGTACTTTCAATTTTGATGTTTAAACGTATGACAGCTCGGTCATAGTATGATCACATTGTAGCCACAAAAAAAGGATAACCGTCGTAACGGTTATCCTTTTTTTTCTGGTAGTCCCAGGGGGAATCGAACCCCCGTTACCGGCGTGAGAGGCCAGCGTCCTAACCCCTAGACGATGGGACCATTGCTGGGGGACAGAAGTCAAACCCGGGTTGCAAATTCCGGAACCCCCGATTTTTACCGACAGACGATTCCCCAGTACAAGTTAAATTTGAATTGCTGAATTTAGACAATAAAAATTGAAAAGTCAAGGTTAAGTTGACCCCAGAATTTACGATAGCTACCCACTGCGACTTAAAATCCCTCCAACTGTTCGGTCGGTATCGGTCTTCTTCCCCTCCCTGCGATTTTTTCTGCAAATTGTGGATGTAAGAAACGTTAGCGGTGTTTGATATATGCCAAAGCCCTTTTCATTCTTTGAATCACGACATCCTTCCCCAGGGTTATCATGACCTGATCAATGGGGGGGCTTACAATTTTCCCGGTGAGGGCAACTCTCATCGGTTGGGCAATGAATTTGAGTTTTGTATCCCTTTTCTTTGCGGTTTCCCTGAGAAAATTTTCAATACCTTCTTCTGTGTAATCCTGCAGAAGAGAGAGGCCTTCTATTACGGCCTCCATGTGTTGTGCAAACTCAACCTTCAGAAATTTATCTGCGGCCGCCTTTTCGTATTCTATTTCGTCCTCAAAGTAGAATGTTCCTGAATCTGCCATCTCGACGAGGGTCTTTGATCTGGTTTTCAGATCAAGGGCGACTTTCTTTACAAAATTTTTGTCTGACGTGTCCAGCCCTGATTTTTCCAGGAAAGGACTTAATTCCTGAGCAAGTCTTTCGGTGGCGCATTCCTTTATGTAATGCTGGTTAAGCCAGAGGAGCTTGTCCGGATTAAATACCGAAGCAGATTTGCCGACCACAGTGAGAGTAAATAAATCAACCAGCTCATCGAGGGAAAATATTTCCTGATCCCCGTGAGACCAGCCGAGTCTTACCAGATAATTGACAAGGGCCTCCGGGAGATGCCCCATATTTTTATATTCCATGACAGATGTTGCGCCGTGGCGCTTGCTTAACCGTGCCTTATCGGCTCCCAGGATCATCGGAGCATGTGCAAATTCAGGCAGCCTGCACCCCAGGGCTTCATAAAGAAGAATCTGTCTCGGTGTATTATTGAGATGGTCATCACCACGTATAACATGGGTAATCCCCATTTGCGCATCGTCAACAACGACGGCAAAGTTATACGTGGGGTATCCATCACCTCTTTCAATGATCAGATCGTCCAGTTCTTCATTATTAAAACGGATGCCGCCCTTGATGAGGTCACTAACAATCGTAATGCCAATTTGTGGACATCTGAATCTGACTACTGAATTTGCAGTCTTGCCAAGATTTTTATCCCGGCATCTGCCGTCATATTTCGGTTTTTTCCCATTTGAAAGGGCATTTTTCCTCTTTTCTTCCAATTCTTCCGCGGTACATGTACAGTAATATGCCTTCCCCTCATCTAAGAGCTTTTGTGCCATCTCCCTGTAGATCTTGACCCTTTCAGCCTGGAAGAAGGGGCCTTCATCCCAGTCAAGTCCGAGCCACCTCATGGCGTCTAAAATGGCCTTAGTAGATTCCTCTGTCGAGCGGAGTTGATCGGTATCCTCTATCCTGAGGATGAATTTTCCACCGTTATGCCTGGCATAAAGCCAGTTGAATAAGGCTGTCCTCGCACCCCCGATGTGCAAAACCCCGGTGGGAGACGGGGCAAATCTTGTTCTTACGCTTGTAGCTTCTTTTTTAGGCATTTTCCATACACCATTTATTTAATAACAGACCCTTAATATGACTTATGTCTGACTTTTGTCAAGTTGGTTTTTATAAAGTGAGGAATTTTATGAGGAGATTTTTCTTGACAACAACAGTGATTTTTAATTAGCTATAAAACTCCTTTCTTGATATAAAGACTTCTTCCCTAAAAAGAGAGGGTGAATTTTGAAGATCAAGGTAGGGAGTATACCGGAAGAGGGACTCAATCTTGAGTTTTCAAGAGATGGGGAATGGTTCCGCAAAGTATTGCCAGAGGAGGAGAGACATGTTTTCCCCCTTCATAGGGCTGATGTTTGCCTTTCGGTAAAAAAAGTCGGCAAAACTGTGTCCCTTGAGGTTAAAACAGAAACGGCAGTCTATCTGGAATGCTGCAGATGTCTGGAAGGGTTTACCTTTCCAATAAAAACTGAGTTCAAATATATTCTCTCTCCTGTTGAGGAACGGTTTGAAGAAGAATTAGAATTGACCAGCGAAGACCTCTTGTCCGGTTATTACAAAAATGACGTTATTGAATTGGCCCCGGTTGTCTTTGAGCAAATATTGCTTCAGATACCGATTAAACCGCTTTGCAGTGATTCTTGCAAGGGGATTTGTCCACATTGTGGAGTCAATCTTAATGAGGAAACTTGTAAATGTCAGATGAATGCGGTTGATTTAAGATTTGCCGGTTTAAAGAAATTTAGGGTTTTAAAAGAGAAATAACAATTTTACAATTAATGATAAAATTGACAAGTTCGCAAAAAGTCTTTTCAGAGCGAATTCAAGCATTTTGGGAAAAAGATGGTGGTAGTGACCGGCGTTAAGAAAATCTAACTGTTTGAAGTGCGCAAGCACGAGTTTTAGATTTTTAGCAGGGCAATAACAGCATCCCCAAAATGGTTCTGAGCGAAGAAAACTGACTTTTGCGAGTGCATCAAACTAATTTTAAAAGAGGATATTTAATGCCAAATCCAGTCAAAAGACATTCAAAAACAAGAAGAAATAAGAGAAGGTCTCATGATTTTCTCACAAAACCAGCAACTTCTCTGTGTCCCCAGTGCAATGAGCCTAAGTTGCCACATCGTGCCTGTTCTCACTGTGGTACATATAAGGGACGGGAAGTTATCCCCATCGAAAAGATTTCTTGAGAGACAGTAATAAAACTTGAGAGGAAATCATGCATAAAGTAGGTCTTGTCTTCTCCGGGCAGGGAGCACAATATGTCGGGATGGGTCGCGATTTACACAGTCATTTCCAGACGGTAAAGGATGTTTTTGCCGAAGCCCACGAAATCCTCGGTTTTGATATTGCCTCACTGTGCTTTGATGGTCCCCAGGAAGAACTCGATCTGACGACAAATACGCAAATCACTATTCTGGCGGTAAATATTGCAGCATACAAAGTATTCAAAGAAGAGGTTGGGGTTAAACCAATCGCGATGGCAGGTCTCAGTCTCGGGGAATATGGTGCCCTCTATGCTGCAGAAGCTATTGATCTTGCCGATGTCCTGGAGCTTGTTTATGCGAGGGGAAAATATCATAAGGAGGCGATATCGCCAGGTGCCGGTTGCATGGCCGCGATCATCGGTCTGAGTAAGGGACAGGTGGAAAAGATATGCCTTGATATCAGTGGAGATGATTGCGTGGTTTCTGCGGCGATTTTCAACACTCCTGAACAGGTTGTGATCTCCGGTCACTCGACTGCCGTTGAGAAAGCAATGACCAGGGCAAAGATGGAGGGGGCAAAGAGAGTAATCAAGCTGTCTGTCAGTGTTCCCTGTCATTGCAGTCTGTTGGATAAGGCGGCTGATATGTTTGAAACAAATCTGCGCCAGGTCGAATTGAGAGATTGTGAAATTCCCGTTATTCCTAATTCCAACCCTGAGATGTTCCATTCAAAGGATACTACCAGAGAGCTTTTGATAAAACAGATCAGCTCTCCTGTCAGATGGCAGGAGACGATAGAAAAAATGGCAGAAATGGGGATTGACACCATAGTTGAGATTGGTCCGAAGCGAATACTCTCCGGTCTCGTAAGGAGAATAGATAGAAGTATCAAATTGTTAAATGTTGAAGATACCGCCTCCCTTGAAAAAACCGCACATTTTTTCAACGGGCGATAGTTTTTAAATGAAATTTGAGGGTAGTATAATTTTTTCAAAGCTTTCATTATGTCCGCCACGTTCGGTTTGTGGCCTGGTATTTAAAAAATGAGGAGCGACGTATCTGAAAACTAATGAAGGACAGCAATATTCTCAGGATTATTATAGGTTCTGACCATGCCGGTTTTCCCCTCAAAGAGGATGTAAGGGAATTTCTTGGCGAAATGGGTCTGGAGGTGCTGGATATGGGTGCATACAGTGATGAATCGGTGGACTATCCTGACTTCGGTGCGAAGGTTGCTGAAAAGGTCTCTTCGGGAGAATTCGTACGAGGGATATTGGTATGTGGTTCAGGTGTCGGGATGACGATAGTGGCAAATAAATTTTCAGGTGTCCGGGCAGTACTGTGTCTTGATAGTGATACGGCATGCATGAGTAGAAGACATAACGACACAAATGTCCTTGTCTTAGCCGGGAGGAGAACGGATATTGAGACAGCGAAAGCCATTGTCAAAACATGGCTGGAAACTGAATTTGAGGGGGAACGACATAGCAGGCGGCTCAACAAAATCACGGATATAGAAAACCAATATAAGCATTCAGCGTTCAGCAATCAGCAAGATTGAGAAAAGCAGAGGTAGACGGCCATTTGCCATTATCAACCTGATCTTTTTGTTTTTGCTGAAAGCTGACGGCTGATAGCTGATCGCTTATCGCTTATAACTTATCATGGGAGGAAAAATATTAAAAATGTCTATTTTAGAGAAGACTGACCCGGAGGTTTTCAGGGCAATATTAAATGAAACGAAACGGCAGGTAGGGAAGCTGGAATTAATTGCGTCAGAGAACTTTGCCAGTGAGGCTGTGCTTGAGGCCCAGGGTTGCGTCATGACTAACAAATATGCGGAGGGTTACCCGGGAAAGAGATATTACGGGGGTTGCGAATTCGTCGATATCGTAGAGTCCCTTGCGATAGAGCGGGCAAAACAACTTTTTGGTGCTGATCATGTTAATGTTCAACCGCATTCTGGAACACAGGCAAATATGGCCGTCTATTTTTCGGTGCTCCAACCGGGAGACACCATTTTAGGAATGAATCTCTCTCATGGTGGGCATCTCTCACATGGGAGTCCGGTCAACTTTTCCGGAAGACTTTACAATGTTGTTTCCTACGGTGTGGACAAAGAGACGGAGACAATAGATTTCAGTGAAGTTGAGGATCAGGCAAAGAAGCACAAGCCGAAGATAATCGTGGTAGGGGCGAGTGCCTATCCAAGGACGATAGACTTTAAATCCTTCAGGGAAATAGCGGACAAGGTGGGAGCAGTCATTATGGCGGATATCGCCCACATTGCAGGTCTTGTGGCTACGGGCTTTCATCCGACGCCGATTCCCCTCTGTGAGTTTGTGACGACAACCACCCACAAGACACTACGGGGTCCACGGGGAGGACTTATTATGTGCACGGAGGGTTATGCCAAAGTGATGAACAGCCGTGTATTTCCCGGAAGTCAAGGAGGTCCCCTTATGCACATCATTGCTGCCAAAGCGGTGGCATTAAAAGAGGCGTTGACTGATGAGTTCAAAGAGTATCAGGGACAGATTGTAAAGAATGCGAAGGCCATGGCGGACGAGTTGATTTCTGAGGGATTTCGCCTCGTTTCCGGAGGAACAGACAATCATCTCTTTCTCATTGATCTTACAGATAAAGGGATTACCGGAAAGGATGCTGATGAAGTCCTTGACAGGGCCGGCATAACAGTTAATAAAAACACCATCCCCTTTGATACAAAAGGACCGCAGATTACCAGCGGAATCAGGATCGGGACACCTGCCGTGACGACAAGAGGAATGAAAGAAGGGGAGATGAAAATCATAGCCCGCTTAATTTCCGACACTCTCAAGAACATTGATGACGAGAAACGGTTGGTGGAAGTGAGGGAAGAAGTCAGATCTCTCTGTGACAAGTTTCCTCTTTACAGTGATAGGATTTAGAGTTCAAAGTTCAAAGTTTAGAGTTCAAAGTTCAGAGTTCAGAGTTCAAAGTTTCGACTCACTACAGGGAGCATAGAGAGAGATCAGGAGAACAAATTCAATGAACATAAAACCCGAAACTCGGAACTCAAAACTCGGAACCCTGAACTCGGAACCCGGAACCGGATTTGAACGGCCGGGTTGGAATGAATATTTTATGGACATAGTGGAACTTGTGTCAAGGCGTTCTACATGTTTGAGGCGCCACGTAGGGGCCGTTTTAGTAAAAGATAAAAGGATACTTGCTTCAGGGTACAATGGTGTGCCGACAGGGATTCGCCATTGCGTGGATACAGGTTGTTTACGGGAACAGTTGGACGTTCCTTCCGGCGAACGACATGAACTTTGCCGGGGATTACATGCGGAACAGAATGCAATTATTCAGGCCGCCCTTCATGGAGTGAGCACTAAAAACGCTGTAATTTACTGCACAAATCACCCCTGTATAATATGTTCAAAGATGATAATAAATGCAGGCATAATCGGTATTGTTTACCGGGAAGGTTATCGTGATAAGCTGGCGGGGGAGATGTTGAAGGAGGCTGGCATCAAGGTATCAGAAATATGAAGTGTCCTTTTTGCGCAAATGCAGAAAACAGGGTTATTGATTCTCGAATAAGCAAGGATGGTAACGCTATCCGGAGGAGAAGGGAGTGTCTTGCCTGTGAAAAAAGATTTACCACCTATGAGTTTGTAGAAGAAAGTCTCCCGATGGTGGTAAAAAAGGACGGCAGAAGGGAAACTTTCGACAGAGTAAAGATACTTTCCGGCATAAAAAAGGCTTGCGAAAAACGTCCCATCAGTATCAATGTTATAGAAAATATGGTTGAGAGGATCGAGCAGCTCTGTCAGGAGTTCCCTGCTAAGGAAATTTCTTCATCTATTATAGGAGAGAAAGTTATGGCCGAGCTTCACAAAATTGATGGAGTGGCCTATGTGAGATTTGCGTCTGTGTACAGGCAGTTTCGAGATGTCAGCGAGTTTTTGGACGAACTAAAAGATGTTTTGAGCACGAAGGATAGAAAGGATAAATAAACTGCTGTCGGCTAAAGTTGACAGCTTCAGGCACAAAGGCACATAGCTCCAAAGGCACAAAGAGATATTGTCCTTCTTCTTTTTTTGTGCCTCTGTGCCTTTGCTACTTTGTGCCTTTTCCTTAACATGTAAAATCGAACTAAAGTCTTCGCCTGAAGGCGAGGATTTTACTCGAAATATCCGAATAGGATGATATAATGTTTACTGGTATAATAGAAGAAATGGGAATTGTCAGGAGGATGACTAAGAAGGGAGAAGATGGTCTTCTGGAGATAGATACCTCCATGAGCCTTGATGATGTTAAAATTGGAGATAGCATTTCGGTGAGCGGAGTGTGTCTCACGGTCACTAACAAAACTGGTGATAGTTTTGCCGTTGATGTTTCAGCAGAAACATTGTCAAAAACAACACTCTGGAAGTTTAAGAAAGGTGACCGAGCAAACCTGGAAAAGTCTTTAAGTGTGAATGGGCTTTTAGGTGGGCATATCGTTCTGGGACATGTTGACTGTGTTGGAAAGATCTGCGAAAAGGTCGTAAAATCAAACTCCGTGATATTTGGTGTTGAGATAGATTCAGCGTTTAGCAAGTATCTGGTGGAAAAAGGGTCGGTAACCGTTGATGGTATCAGCCTTACGGTAAACAGGTGTGAAAAGAACAGATTTTATGTTAATGTGGTTCCCTATACCGCCCGTGTTACAACACTGGGGTTAAAAATGATTGCCGATCCGGTGAATATAGAGACAGACATATTAGGAAAATATGTAGAAAAACTATTGCACCGCAACAAAGGAATTGATATGGCATTTTTAGCTGAACATGGATTTATACAGGAGGAAAAAGGGTAACATGAGAGTTAGTACAATTGAAGAAGCCATTGAAGATATTAAAAATGGTAAGATGATTATCCTGGTGGATGATGAAGATAGAGAGAATGAGGGTGATTTATGCATAGCCGCTGAGTATGTTACGCCAGAAGCAATCAATTTCATGGCAAAATATGGCAGGGGGTTGATATGTCTTTCACTTGATAGTGAAATTGCCGACGGCTTGAATCTCCCCTTGATGGTACGTGACAACATGTCCCGTTTTCAGACAGCTTTTACAGTATCTATTGAAGCCAGGCAAGGTGTTACTACTGGCATTTCTGCAGCCGATAGAGCGACCACGATACTGACGGCCGTTGCTCATGATGCTAAGCCGGACGATATCGTAAGTCCTGGACATGTATTTCCTCTCCGTGCCAGGAAAGGGGGCGTCCTTGTGAGGACCGGCCAGACAGAAGGCTCTGTTGATCTGGCGCGGCTGTCCGGACTGAAACCTGCTGGTGTCATCTGTGAGGTTATGAATGAAGATGGTACCATGGCAAGGATGACTGATCTGGAGGTCTTTGCGAAAGAACATGGTTTAAAAATAGTAACCATTGCTGATTTAATCAACTTCAGGTTACGGCACGAATCTCTTGTTAGAAGAGCGGCAACCACCGTCCTTCCAACCAGTTATGGAGGAGAGTTCAAATTAATAGTTTACGAAAATGATGTGGATGACTTGAAGAATATCGCTCTGGTTAAGGGTGATATTGAACCGGAGGACGAGGTGCTGGTGAGAGTTCATTCGGAGTGTCTGACTGGTGATGTCTTTGGTTCGGAGAGGTGTGACTGTGGTGACCAGCTTCATGCTGCCATGAAGATGGTTGAAAAGGAAGGCAAAGGAATCATCGTATACATGCATCAGGAAGGCAGGGGCATTGGTCTGGTAAACAAGATAAAGGCCTATCATTTGCAGGAACAGGGTAGAGATACAGTTGAGGCAAATCTCGAGCTCGGATTTAAAGTGGATCTTAGGGATTACGGGATAGGCGCCCAGATACTTGTTGACCTGGGTGTGAAAAGAATGAGATTGATAACAAATAACCCCAAAAAGGTTGTTGGACTTCAGGGTTACGGTGTAACAATCACACAGAGAGTTCCTATAGAAATCAAGGCCAGCGAGAATAACGTCCGTTATCTTAAGACAAAAAAGGAAAGAATGGGACACCTGTTAGACATATAAAAAAGAAGTCAGGAGACAGAATTCAGGATTCATATGAGAATCGGAATTTTTTATTCTGACTCCTTGCCCCTGGCTTCTATCTTAATAGCGAAATGGAGAAATGGTGATGTCAAAAATTATCGAAGGAAAAATTATTGCAAAGGGTATGAAGTTTGGCCTGGTCGCCAGCCGTTTTAATGATTTCATTTGTGAGAGGCTCATAGGTGGTGCCGAAGATGCCCTTAAAAGGGCTGGAGCGGATGAAAAAGATATATATATTGTGAAAGTTCCCGGAGCTTTTGAGATACCGCTGACAGCCAAGAAGCTTGCAAAGAGCGGTAAATTTGATGCCGTTATATGTCTTGGTGCTGTGATAAGGGGAGCCACTCCTCATTTTGAGTACATTAGTGCCGAGGTTTCGAAGGGAATTGCCGTTGTGGCATTAGAGACCGAAATTCCAATAGCCTTTGGTGTCATTACTGCGGATACAATTGAACAAGCGATAGAAAGAGCAGGTTCAAAATTTGGTAACAAGGGCTGGGATGCCGCAATCTCTGCTATAGAAATGGTCGATCTTTTCAGGAAGTTATAGGAACTCACGTATATCGTAGGAAGATTAATGGGTCGCAGGAGAAAGGCAAGAGAGATTGCCTTGCAGGTTCTTTATCAGATTGATGTTTTACAGATTGATGCCAAAGAGGCCACCCAGCTTTTCTGGAGCAATTTTGAAGTGTCGGAAGAGGCAAGTGAATTCTCTTCCAGGTTAATAGAGGGCACATGGAATCACAGAGAAGGAATAGACAAGCTCATTGACAGTTGTTCCGAAAACTGGTCTCTCGGAAGAATGGCAAGGGTGGATAGGAATATACTCCGAATGGCCACATATGAGCTTTTATACTGCCATGATATTCCTTACAAGGTAACCCTTAATGAGGCAATAGATCTTGGGAAAATTTATGGTTCAGAGAATTCAGGTTCTTTTATAAACGGTATTCTGGATGCCTTGTATGTAAGGTTGCAAAGGGAAAATGCAGATTAGGATATCGACAAAACCGCTGGATATTATCAAGCATGAAGGTCTGGTTCTCGGATTCTTTTCTAACGAAAGACCGCCGAGAGGGTACTGTGGCCTTATTGATTGGCGTCTCAACGGCATGATTTCAACAAAGATTGCGAATGGTAAAATTACCGGCATCTTCATGGAAAAAGTTCTTATTGCCCCTCATCAACGAATCCCCTCTTCAAAGGTGTTGCTTTTTGGTTTAGGAGAAGCGACTGAACTAACCTATGATACATTATATATGGCAGGATATGATATTTCTCATACAATCACAAAAATAAATTGCGTTGACTTTGCCTTTGACATCCCGGCCATCGGCAGGTGTAATCTGGAAGTACCGCTGATGACAGAGGCCATGATTACGGGATGCTTTGATTTTCTTTTTAAAAATATCGAAAAGTGGGGTTCAGTTTCACCCTGTATACTGGGTGATGAGGCCTGTATTGACGAGATTGTTCTTGGCTTGCACAAGTTTAAGGTGAGCGTCAAGGAGAAGGTCAAAATCAATATTTTGGAAGGACAATAACGGAGGGGCTCAGTTTCCCCTTTCTCTCATTTATAGGCAAGTCCCTTTTGATATAGAACATATGATGCCACTGGTTGATACCTTATTGGAGGCTGTACAAAGGTGAGAATAATAATAATAGGTGCAGGCGAGGTCGGTTATAACATAGCAGATATCCTTTCTAAAGAGGGCAACGACGTTGTCATTATAGATAAAGATGAAAAACAACTGAGGATGGTCTCTGAAAATCTGGATGTACAGGTGATACAGGGTAGCGGGAGCAGTCCGCATGTTTTGAAAGAGGCTGATCTGGATCGCTCTGATATGGTTGTTGCCGTAACCGATAGTGACGAGACAAATATGATAGCCTGCCTGCTTGCGGCCACACAGTCAAAGGTGCCTCTCAAGATTGCCAGGATAAGAAATCCGGAACTAAACGAAAAATCCGAACTCTTCGGCAAGAACCATCTCGATATAGATCTCTGCATAAATCCGGAGCGTGAAGCGGTAAAAAATGCTGTGAATCTCATGGAGTTTCCCGGTGCTTCAGAGGTTATTGACTTTGCTGGGGGTCGTATTCGGCTTGTAGGGTTTAATATTGATGATAATTGTGCTGTGATAGGAAAAAAACTGAGTGAAATCGGGGAACTGAGCGGTGGAAAAAAAGTTTTAATTGTATCTATAACCCGTGGAGATAAGCTGATTGTACCGACTGGTGATTCGGTTATTGAGAAAAACGATTATCTCTTTGCTGTAGCGGAGTCGACTGAAGTCAAGGATGTACTTAATTTCTTCGGGAAGGATATTGATCCTCCCAAAAGGGTTATAATAATGGGTGGAGGAATCACGGGCCTCATGCTGTCTGAACTGCTTGAGAAGAGAGGTATTTCCACCAAGATCATCGAAAAGAGACAGGACAGGTGCGAAATCCTGGCATCCAAATTAAATAAAACCGTCTGCCTCCATGGTGATGGGACAAGCCAGGAGCTACTCAAGGAAGAGAACATTCAGGATACCGATTACTTTATTGCGGTCACAAATGATGAAGAGGCCAATATTTTGGGTGCCCTTCTGGCAAAGCAGCTTGGAGCCAAAAAAGTGGTATCCCTGATAAGCAGGGTGGACTACGTTCATCTTATCTCTACGGTTGGTATAGATGGTGTCATAAATCCGAGACATGCCGCAATCAGCAAGATATTACACTACATAAGGAAGGGAAAGATTATTTCGGCCGCACCTCTGTACGATGACAGGGCGGAAATCTTTGAAGTTGTTGCGCTGGAGACGTCGGAAATAACGAATAAACCATTGAAAGAGATCGAATTCCCAGAGGGTACGATAGTAGGCGCCATCATGCGAGGAGATGAAGTTATCATTCCAGGTGGCGACTCTGTTGTCCTTCCGGGAGACCATGTTGTGATTTTTGCCCTCCGCAGCGCAATTCCGCAGGTGGAAAAAATCCTGACAGTCAAGCTGGATTATTTTGAATGAAGGCACAGAACATCTTCCACATCTTAGGGGCATTCCTTTTCTATTTTGGTCTTGCCATGCTCCTTCCCATAGGCTGGTCTGTTTATTTTGGAGAAGGGGATCTCAATGCCCTTGTCTTATCCCTGCTGGTGACATCTGCAACAGGCGCCTTTTTTTATTTTCTCTTCAAGCCGCGTGAGGAGAAAATATCTTTAACCCACAGAGAAGGTTTTGTAATTGTCACTGGCGGATGGATACTTGCCGCTGCGTTTGGGTCTCTTCCCTATCTTATATATGGGGTCTTCCCTACGTTTGCCGATGCATTCTTTGAATCAATGTCCGGGTTTACGACCACCGGGGCAACGGTTATCACAAATATAGCAGACATCCCCCACGGCATCCTTTTGTGGCGTTCTTTCACCCAGTGGCTGGGGGGAATGGGAATTATCATACTATCGATTGCCATTCTTCCACTCCTCGGGGTGGGTGGAATGCAACTGTATAAAGCGGAGCTGCCGAGTCCGGTAAAGGATAAGCTCAAACCTCGCATAGCAGAGACGGCCAGGACTCTCTGGATCGTTTATTTTATTATCTCAACAGTTGAATTTATTCTGCTCCTTTTCGGAGGGATGAGTGTTTTTGATTCCATGTGTCATACTTTCACCACAATGGCTACAGGTGGCTTCTCTACAAGCGACGCCAGTATAGCCCATTTCCGCAGCGCATACATAGACGCTGTCATCACCGTATTTATGCTGATGGCCGGAATCAACTTCTCCCTTCATTACAGCCTGCTGACAGGAAATTTTAAGACCTTCTTTAAAAACAGCGAATTACGTTTCTTTCTTGCCGTTGCACTTATTGCAACGATTATAGTAACGCTCAACCTGCGTATGAATCTCTTTGGCGAGATGGCGAAATCTTTCCGCTATGCCTCCTTCCAGGTGGTTTCCATATTAACCACAACAGGTTATACAACAGACAACTTTGCCGGCTGGCCTGCACTTTCCAAGATTATATTGCTCCTCTTAATGTTTGTAGGGGGATCGGCGGGTTCCACCGGTGGAAGTATAAAGTGTCTCAGAATACTCCTGATAATAAAACACAGCTACAAAGAACTGTACAGGCTTATACATCCCCATGCAGTGGCCACGGTTAAGCTTGGGAAAAGCAAGGTATCCTCAGAGGTGATGGGGAGCATCTGGGGCTTTTTTGTCCTGTACCTTTCGTTGACTGTCATTGCTACCTTAATCATGTCTTTCCTTGGGCTGGATATGATGACGGCCTTTTCGTCGGTTGCGGCAACCATCGGCAATGTAGGGCCGGGATTCGGGATGGTAGGCCCTGTTTCGACTTACAGTGAAATTCCTTGTATTGGAAAGTGGGTCCTGTCGTTCTGTATGCTGGTTGGAAGACTTGAGATCTATACTGTTATTGTCCTTTTGGTACCGGAATTCTGGAAGAAGTAGGGTAATCACAACCCCAAAATAGTACAATCTCGCTTTAATTGTTGGGAAATTTATGGTAGAAGATCAAGTGGAGTTTTGCCGAGTTTTCAAATGTTGAGACCTTTATTTTCAACTTGATGCACTCGCAAAAAGTGAAGCTCCCCGCCCACAGGGCGGGGCGGCTTCCCGGTAAGGAATATGCTTGTTTTATATTGCGCCCCTTACCCCCGCCTACAAGGCGGGGCTTGCGGGATGCGCTCCCGGTCAGTTTTCTTCGCTCAAAACCATTTTGGGGATGCTGTTATTGTCCGGCTAAAAATCTAAAACTTGTGCTAACGCACTCAAACAGTTAGATTTTCTTAACGCCGGTCACTACCACCATCTTTTTCCCAAAATGCTTGAATTACTTACGTTATTCTTCGAATTCGCTCTGAAAAGACTTTTTACAAACTTGTCAAGGTTGATGTGTTGTGAAATCCATTTCCAATGGATTTAGAGACGTTTGCATGACATGCAAACGTCTCATATTATGACCCTGAATACTGGAGATACTTATGAAGAGGAAGTACAGACCGCATGAGATTGAGGAAAAGTGGCAAAGACACTGGGAGGAAGAGAAAACCTTTAAGGTTACGGAGGATCCCGATAAGGAAAAGTACTACCTTCTGGAGATGTTTCCATATCCCTCCGGCAGGATTCACATGGGACACGTGAGAAACTATACTATAGGTGATGTGGTGGCCCGGTATAAAATGATGAGGGGGTACAATGTGCTGCATCCGATGGGTTGGGATTCTTTTGGTATGCCGGCAGAAAATGCTGCTATTGAACGCGGGATTCATCCTTCAGAGTGGACTAACGAGAACATCACAAACATGAAAAAGCAGCTCAAGAGGATAGGTTTCAGCTACGACTGGGACAGGGAACTGTCAACCTGCGATCCTGAGTACTACAGATGGGAGCAACTATTCTTCCTCTGGATGCTTGAGAAAGACCTGGTCTATAAAAAAGAATCAGCAATTAACTGGTGTATTGGCTGCAAGACTGTTTTGGCAAATGAGCAGGTAGAAGCGGGGCTCTGCTGGAGATGCAGTACCGAGGTTGAGGAAAAATATCTTGAACAGTGGTTTTTCCGTATAACGTCTTACGTAGAAGAACTTCTGGATTACTGTGACAAACTTCCCGGTTGGCCAGAGAGGGTTCTTACCATGCAGAAAAACTGGATAGGTAAGAGCCAGGGGGTCGAGATAACCTTTCCAATGGAGGCCGGCGGTGATTCCATAAAAGTTTTTACCACCAGGCAGGACACTCTTTTCGGAGCTACTTTCATGCTGATTGCTCCCGAACATCCTCTCGTGATGGAACTGGTTAAAGGAAAACCGGGGGAGAAAGAGGTCAGCGAATTTGTTGAAAAGGTAAAAAAGCAGGATGTAATGACAAGGACATCCGAGTATTACGAGAAGGAAGGAATATTTCTGGATGCTTACTGCCTTAATCCTGTAACCAACAATAAAATGCCTGTTTATGCCGCAAACTTTGTCCTTGCTGACTATGGTACCGGTTGTGTCATGGCGGTTCCGACTCATGACCAGAGAGACTTTGAATTTGCTCAGAAATACAGCCTTCCGATGATCGTGGTGATTCAAAATCCGGACAATCCGCTTGATGTGGAAAAAATGACAGAGGCTTATGTGGATGAGGGTATTCTTGTTAATTCAGATCAGTTCGATGGTATGGAGAACATGAAAGCCCTCGATGCAATAGTGCATTATTTGGAATCCATTGACAGGGGAAGAAGTACCGTACAATATCGTTTGAGGGACTGGGGGATATCGAGGCAGAGATACTGGGGAGCTCCAATTCCTGTTATTTACTGCGAAAAATGCGGTACGGTACCTGTGCCTGAATCTGACCTTCCGGTTGTTCTTCCACATGACGTGGAGCTGAGGAGCGAAGGGGGGTCCCCGCTGGCAAAACACAAACCCTTTGTAGAGACGGCCTGTCCCACTTGTGGAGGACCGGCTAAAAGAGAAACTGACACGATGGATACCTTTGTGGAATCTTCCTGGTATTTTAACAGATTCTGCTGTGCGGACTATTCAGAGAGTCCGGGCATTGACAGGAAAAAAGTGGATTACTGGATGCCCGTGGATCAGTATATCGGTGGAATTGAACATGCCATACTGCATTTGCTTTATTCAAGGTTCTATACAAAGATGCTAAGGGATTTTGGGGTGCTGGGAGTTGATGAACCATTTACGAATCTCCTTACTCAGGGCATGGTATGTAAGGAAACCATGAGATGCAAAGAACACGGGTACCTGTACCCTGACGAGGCAAAGGACGGTGAATGTGCACACTGCAAGGGTGAGGTTACGACAGGTAAGACGGAGAAGATGTCCAAGTCCCTGAAGAACGTAGTTGATCCCGATTATCTTATTGAGGAATATGGTGTTGACACCGCCAGGCTGTTCTGCCTCTTTGCCGCCCCCCCCGAGAAGGATCTGGAGTGGAATGACCAGGGGGTGGAGGGATCGTTCCGCTTTCTCGGCAGGGTATGGCGTGTTGTGATGAATTACCTTGATGATATCAAGGATGTTAAACCCTTTGATGGGAAGGAAGAGCTTGAGGGGGATCTTAAAAACCTTAGAAGAAAGACTCACCAGACAATAAAGAGGGTAACCAATGATATAGAGGAAAGATTTCACTTCAATACTGCCATAAGTGCTGTTATGGAGCTTGTCAATACGCTATATCTGGTAAAATATCCTGATAGGTCGGATGCTAAAGCTTTATCCGTTATAAGAGAAACCGTTGAAAATATAGTTGTCCTGCTTGCCCCGATTGTTCCCCATATTACGGAGGAGCTCTGGAAGATGCTTGGGAAAAGTGAAAAACTTTCCGATGTTCCCTGGCCGGACTATGATGAGGCGGTTGCTGCAGAAGAGGAAATTACAATAGTCGTGCAAATAAATGGGAAGCTGAGGAGCAGGATTATGGTAAGCGCGGATGAACCTGACGAAAGAATAAAAGAAATAGCGCTCTCTGATGATAGGATAAGCAAACTTATCGCTGGCAAAGAGGTGGTGAAAAAGATATACGTTCCTAAAAAGCTCGTTAATATTGTTGTAAAGGGTTAGGCACTTCAAACTTTAGGCACTTTTTTGGTTCCGGCTTAGCCGGGTTAGGAGTTTATGTATGATTTGGCGAATACTGAAAACAAATTTTCTTACAGTTATCGTGGCATTTTTTTTTCTTGCCGCTGGTTGCGGATACCACTTCTCTCCGGCGGGAGATCACATAGATAAAAGACTTGAAACGGTTTTTGTTGATAATTTTTCCAACAATACCAGTGAAGCAAATGTTGAAAACTATTTCAGGAACTCATTTATTGATCAGTTTAGAAAAGGAAGCAGATTCAAGCTGGTTAACAGTAAAAACCTTGCCGATACTGTATTAAAGGGGAGTATAAACAGCCTTGTTACTCCTCACCTTGCTTACAGCGCATCCAAATTGGCCAAGGAAAACCGCGTAACTGTGACCATGGAAGTTGTGTTTGAGGAGAGAGAAACCAAGAAAATTATCTGGGCGAATAAAAATCTTTCAGAGAATGAAGATTACTTAGTTGATGAAAGTAACCCGAATACAACTGAAACTAATAGAACAACTGCCCTCAAGAAACTTGCTGAAGACACAGCCGAAAAGACATACCGATATATTATGTCAGGATTCTAAAGTATGAAGGGTGTTTACTCTCTTGGTCAGTCTTGAAATTTTTCGCGACGCAGTATTTTTATGAAGGACACCCTTGGCTGAGGCCTTGTCTATAACAGGTATAACACTGGCAAGGGCGCTCTTTGCCCCTTCGATATCTTTATCTTTAACAGACTTGAGAACCGCCTTGACCCTCGTCTTTACGTGGGTCTTTATCGATGTGTTTCTCATCCTCTGTTTTTCATTCTGTTTGTTTCTCTTTTCTGCGGATTTATGTGTTGCCAATAAAAAACTCCCCCTTATTTTTAGCCTAAATTGTTTTTAAAGAATAGACTATTTATATTAGTTTAAATATCATGTCAAGCCCATATTGTCATATCTACCAATTATTTATAATACCACGATTTCCCCTTTGGGTTTCGATACAACCTCACCAACGATAGCCGCTTCTTCTATACCCTCATCATGCATCCTTTTCAATAACTTTTCTGCCTGTTCTGAAGGTAAGGCAATGAGTAAACCGCCGGCAGTTTGCGGATCGAAGAGGATATCCACCATCCAGCCGGGACAATCGGGACCTGCCTTGATCATGTGCATGCGAAATTCCTTGTTTCTGTGCAATCCTCCCGGCACTATCCCCATTTCTACCAGCTCCTGGATTTCTTGGAAGTAGGGGACCAGGTAAGAATGAATAATCATTCCCACATCGCTTCCTTCTACCATCTCACAGGCATGACCGAGAAACCCGAAACCGGTTACATCTGTGCACGCGTGAATATCGGCAAACTCCGTCATCAATTCCGCCGCCCTTTTGTTTAGAGTGAGCATGCATTCTATTGATTTGGCTACCAGATCATCATCGGCCATCTCTCCCTTCAGTGCTGTATTGATAATCCCTGTTCCCAGAGGCTTGGTCAGGATAAGTTTATCACCAACTCTGGCTCCCCTGTTGAACAGCACCTTATCAGGATGGATGATCCCGGTAACAGATAGCCCATACTTTAGCTCATCATCTTCCACGCTGTGTCCACCGACCAGAACTACTTCTGCCTCCCGCATCTTGTCCAGACCACCAAGAAGAATCTGCCGGAGTACCCCGATATCCATCTTGTTTATGGGAAAACAGATTATGTTCATGGCTGTAATCGGCTTTCCCCCCATGGCATAGACATCGGATAAAGAGTTTACTGCTGCAACCTGGCCGAAGGTATAGGGATCGTCAACGATGGGTGTGAAGAAATCGAGTGTCTGAATAATGGCGAGGTCATCGCTCAACTTATAAACACCTGCATCCTCAGCACTTTCTATCCCTGCAATCAGGTTCGGATCGGACTGGAGCGGCAATCCGCACAGAGCTCTGTGAAGGTCCCCCGGACCTATCTTGCAGGCTCATCCGGCACCATGTGTTGTCTCTGTGAGACGTATTTTTGTCTTGTCGTCCATTTTTTATCCTTTTCCAACACGCATGTTTACTTTCCGGAAGGGGTCAGCAGCATTTTATACTCATCCCCGGCTGTTTCCTCCACCTGTACTGAATATTTTTTGCTTTCTGCAAGTCGGCATACATTTTCCTTAGAAACTGCGGTTTCTACGAGGACGGTTACCTGTTCGTTCGGGTTTTGCTCAATAACCTTTTTTGTTCTCACCACAGGTATAGGGCAACCTAAACCTCGCACATCGACTTCAACCATTATAATTACCTCCCTGATTGTCAAAACTTTGAATTTTAAACTCGAAACTCAAGGAATACAGACTCCACTCCACTCGCACAAATGATCCTTGAACACCGCAGGAAGTTGGGAAATAATTTCTGGAATCCTCGTAGCCGGCGTAGCCTGTGCGTATTTTCCGGCCATACGATTTGCCCTGGTTGCAATAATTGCTGCCTGATGTAATTCCAGTTCAGCATAGACAAAAGCAGAAACCATACCCGTAATAGTATCACCCGTTCCCCCTATGGCTTCAAGCTCGGGTATATCAGGTTCAGTAATAGTATCCAAGATTTTGCCATTTTCAACTATATAATCAACCGCTCCCTTAATAAGCAACATCTTTGCTGCATTATTGTTACGATAAGCATCAGCCACCAATTCGGGAGCCTGCGTTATATCGGTATCGAAAAGGTGCCTGCTGATATAAGCGGGGTGTGTGGCGTCCGGATCAGCTAAAAAAGCCATCTCACAGAAATCCGGAGTGAAGATGTCAAATTTTGCTGCCAATCCTGCTGCTTTTGCTGCATACATCGAAGATGCATCCGCAATCATAATCGGCTTTTTAGGACATTTCTCTATAGATTCACACAGCCGTCTCATCAAGCCCATAACGGGAAGGCAATAGTGAAGTACCAGCACGGCCGGTGAAAGTTCGGAAATATTCTTTATCAAATACTCATAAAGTAATCTGCTTCCTTTTCCTTCACCATTGTCGCCAACTAATAGTGCCTGGGGTGGAGTGATGTTCAGATGACAGGTGGTAGCTGATGCGGCGCTGATCAGGGCTGCAGTACCCTGTGTACATGGGATTTCCAGATCATTTATGATCAATGATCCCACTTTAGTTTTAATCTCTCCCAGCGTCAGCGGGAAGCCCTTTATCGGGACTGTTCCACAGATGAGCATCATTTCAATTTCCCCCCTTACTTTTCCAGAGATCCAGACACTCAAGAAAAGCCCGGTCCATCATAAGCGCGCATAAGGTATAGCCTATCTCCTTCGGCCTCGGTGTATCTGTTAGTTTTTTATCGATGAGTTCGGCGTGAAGATAGGGAATATCGGGACAGCCCCCTCCGGAGGTGTTCAAAATTATTCCGGTATTCTTATCAAATGTAAGCTTCATATTACCTGCCTTTACCATTATTGCGTCACCGAAATCGGTTATTTTTACGATTTCCAGAAGATTTCCGCTACCCTTCATGGGGACAACCTCGATATAGTTTACATCTTTCTGTTTGAAAAGTCTCTCTATCCCCATCTGTTCAACAAGGTTTATCTCGACGGCCAGATCGCATCCTCTCCTGAGGGCAGGGGGCGGTGCCACGAGCTTGACCATATAGTCTGCCGATTTAAGAACCTTTTCTGCTTTTATGGCATTCTCGACATTTTCAAAGAGGAAAAGTCCTCCTCCTTCAAAGCGGGGTTTCTTTTTTATCCCGAAGACCATGTTATTTCCCTCTTTCCATCATTGAGACGCCAACAACAAGGCAAAATAGCAAACCTGCGATGACTGCTACCGGACCGAATTCGCCGGTGCCCTTAGGGCTTGACGAGAGAAGAAAATTATGGGCAAAAGCGGCGCCGGCAATGAGGCCAAGTATGGTAATTCCCGCGTCTGTATCCCCCTCGCTTGCCAAGATTGTCTGGCGCAGGGGACATCCACCCAGAAGTGTCGCAGTCAAGCCCGCCAGTACCATTCCAAGGAAATTCCACAGATGATTATTGTGAGCCACCGGTTGATTCTCAAAGCCCCAGTGGTAGAAACCGGAAGTGAAATTACCCAGAACATAGTTGCAAACCAGAACCCCGACAAAGAAGGAAACAATGCCGCTGAAGAGATAAAAGTCTCTAACCAGCATAATATCCCTCCAGCCCCCAACGAAGCACATTCTCGTCTTTTGGGCGATGACGCCAACGATGATTCCCGCAATAAGTGAAATCAGGATGGGAGCATGCATTGCACCCGGCCCCTTTTTACTGAAAAAGAGGAAATCCGGTTTGAAGATTATCAAAAGAAAAAGGCCAAACATAATAAGCGGTACAATCGATGCGGACATTTTAGATACACTTCCAGTCCGACCAAGATTATAACCACTCTTCAAAAACTGAATTCCGACAAATGCACCCACAATGATCCCCAAAAGTCCAGTAATGCCATTGAGGTCGCCCCCGGCAAGCCTTATCAGCCCCCTTACTGGACAGCCTAAGAAGACCAGTGCGCCTATCATTAAAAATGCCCCTAAGAAAAAACGTATTATTGGAGAGGAACCCCCTTTCGGTCTGAATTCTCCGAAGGCGAAAGCTGAGATTAAGGCGCCAAATGCAAAACCCATTATCTCCGGTCTGATATATTGTACCACTCCTGCCCTGTGCAGGCCGAGTCCGCCAGCAATGTCGCGGTAAAAACACGCAACACAGATGCCCATGTTTGCAGGATTTCCCCATTTCGTAAGCAACGATGCGAGTACACCGAAAGTCAGCCCTCCAAGAATAATCCATGTTTTCTGTGTCCAGAACCTGCCCGCCATTAGACCCTTTTCCTTTCCAATATCTGATGTTTTCATGCAATTATCTAAATTTAAGGAATAAGTCAAATTCATAATAGTTATAATTCTTCGTTGAGTATAATCGAAATTTATGGTAGTTAAATTTTCCATGAGTTATGATCAATTCAAGAATATCACTATTCAACAGATGGAATCTCTTGTCCATATCGTTGAAGAAGGAAGCTTCAGCCGAGCTGCCAAGAAGGTGTTTCTGACCCAGCCATCTCTGACCAAGCACATTAAAAACCTGGAAGAATCGATTGATGCCAGGATTGTTAACAGGAGAAACAGGGGGATATTTTTAACACCTGAGGGGAAGATACTTTATGATTATGCTAAAAAGATCCTCAGATTAAGAGATGAGGCAAAGGAAAAAATTTCAAGGATGAAGGAAAATGAATCGGGAAGTATCTTTATCCGCGCCAGCACCATACCGGCAACATATATCCTTCCGCGCCTTTTAAATGATTTCAAAGAGCTTTTTCCTGATATTCGGGCTTATGTTCAAACCTCTGACAGCGAAGAAACCCTCGAAATGATCCTGGATGATCAGGCAGAGATGGGCTTTATAGGCAAACAGACTTTTGACAAAAGATTGAATGTTGAATCCCTCTGGAGGGACAACCTTATTTTAGCTGTACCGGCAGACCATCTATGGGTGAAAAAGAAATATGTGACACTGGATGAAGTGTCAAAAGCCCCCTTTGTTATCAGAGAGAGGGGTTCAGCTACCCGCGAAATCTTGGAAGACTACTTGCGTAAAAATACTGACAGGAGCCTTCTTTCCATGTTCAATATTGTCTGTGAGATGGGAAGCTCTGAAGCGGTCAAAGAGGCGATCATAGCCGGTCTCGGCGTCTCCATCCTCTCCGTCCATGCTATAAAACGGGAATTACAACAAGGGGTTCTTTGTGAAGTGCCGATTCAGGACTGTACCATTCAGAGGCATATCTATTTGATTTACAAGAAGCAATTCAGTTTAATGCATTATCACAAACTATTTCTGGAATTTGTGAAGAACTACGAGGCATAAAATGACAGAGGCACAGAGGCACAGAGGTCATCCTGCAAAGTCCCAAAGCGGCAAAGCCGCAACCCCAAAAGTGCCTAAAGTTTGAAGTGCCTAAAGTGAACTAAAGTTAATGTACCGCCTTCGGCGCAGTCAAATTCGAAACAGGTTGCGCTATGACAGTAAACTCAGCTCTTCTATGTGAAAGGTAATATTTGAACAATGGGGAACAAGATACGTTATTACAGCACGAACAGAAACCTCACCGGCATCTCCGGAATCGTACCGTTTAAAGAATACGTTTCATTCAAGGATGCACTTCTTAAGGGGCAGGCTCCTGATGAGGGACTTTTTATGCCTGATGTCATCCCTCAAATTTCTATGAAGGATGTTATGGCATTAAAGGGGTTGCCATATCCGGAGACGGCAATGCTTGTAGCCCGGGCATTTTTCCATGATGAGATTTCATCTCATGAGTTGAGAAAAATAGTTGAGGGCTCATATAATTTTACCGTTCCACTGGAAAGGGTTTTTGACCGAAAATATGTAATGAGGCTTGATCAGGGACCAACGGCTTCTTTTAAGGATTTTGCCGCCAGGATGATGGCGAGGCTGATGAGTCATTTCCGGGACAGGGGTAAAAGACTGAATGTCCTTGTGGCGACATCGGGAGATACGGGGAGTGCGGTTGGCGAGGCGTTTAAAGGTGTTCCCGGGATTGATGTTAATATACTCTATCCGAGGGATGAGGTAAGCGGGAGGCAGAAAAAACAGCTGGATACGATCGGCGATAACGTACAGGTGATATCCGTCGAGGGAAAGTTCGATGATTGCCAGAATCTGGTCAAACAGGCTTTTTCAGAGCCGGGACTTGACTATCTCAACCTGACATCGGCGAACTCGATAAACTTCGGCAGAATACTTCCGCAGATTGTCTATTATGTTTACGCCTATGCACAGCTTGCCGCAAAGGAGGAGGAGATCGTTTTTTCCGTTCCTTCGGGTAATTTTGGAAATGCGCTCGGGTGCGAATATGCGAGGAGAATGGGGATACCGGTAAAGAAGCTGATCATGCCGACCAATGAGAATGATGAATTCCCTCAATATCTGAAAACGGGCAGCTATGAGAAGGTGTCGCCGTCCAGGGCGTGCCTGTCCAATGCGATGAATGTCGGCCATCCGAGCAACCTGGCCAGGTTCTTTGATTTATATGGCGGTACTGTTGACAGGCTCGGCACCGTTCATGCTTATCCCGATATCGATGCAATGCGAGAAAAATTTTTTTCAGTGAGTGTATCTGATACTGTTACACGGCAGACCATAGAAAGTGTTTACAGCAAATATGGAGTTGTCCTCGAACCTCACGGAGCGGTTGGCTGGAAGGGGCTTGAGGTCTATCTTGAAGAGTCCGGTGATTTTCCGCTGTGTGTATCTCTGGAGACGGCGCATACGGCCAAATTTCCCGATGAGATAAAGGAACTCCTCGGCATAATACCTGAGCTTCCGCAAAGCATGAAGGATATCGATAGCAGGGTAGGGGAACCATCTGAGTTGCCCGGTGACTACGCGACATTTAAAGAATATCTCCAGGATAACCTCAAGACGAAAAGCCCTTAAAAAATGACTGACAAATTAATACGAAGATTTTTACCGGGAGGTTTTTTCGGCAAGGTGAGCAGCTTACGTTCTTTTAGCGGATGCGAATACCCAGCTCACGCAGAAAGATGGTATGTACGATTTTGTAAAAGTAACGTCAGAAAAATGTTTATTTAAAATTCCGGTTATAATGCCGAGCGTTGTCGCGTCAAATTGGGAACAGCACTGTACGCTTAACACACCACCCATTTTAAGATTATCTTTAATCTTTGAGAAAATTCCATCCAGATATATCTCTCTGTCTACATTAATGAATGATTCAGGATGCATCGTTAAATCGTAGACAATGCCATCGAAGGTGTGTTTCTCGTCGAGAAAAGTATTTGCATCATCGGTTATGATCGCAACCCTTGGATCATCAAAAGCATCGAAACATATATTTTTCAAATATTTCTTGGAGGTATTTATCACTTCTTCGTCGATGTCGATGAGCGTAACGCTCCCGGGATTGTGTTTCAGAAGCTCGTAAAGGACTCCACCGTCTCCGCCACCAAGGATTGCCACACTGTTTAAACTGTTATCGGCCTCAATCAAGGGGGAAACCATACTTTGATTATAGATATGGGCATCAGCAGCCGCAATCTGCAGCTCTCCATCGAGGAACAACATCCTGCCGAAGGTCTCATTCTTTATGACATTGATTTGCTGATACTTTGACCGTGTGTCCAGGATTTTTTCTTCAATATGGTACCGGATTTCAAATCCTACGGACTCGGAAAAATCTGTTATCCAATCGGTGTGTGTTATTTCAAGGGGATTTCCTCTTGTAATCTCTGCTATCCTGACCGTTTCCGGACCGAGCTTCTCCTTCAGAAAGTGCAACATGTCAAGGGACAGTTGGGATTCATCAGCGCAGGTGAAGATGTCCAGTGAAGCATGACGGGCTTCGGGATACGTATGAATGGCAATATGAGATTCAGAGATGATTGCGATAGATGTAACGCCTATCGGATTAAAGCTATGACTGTTTATGCTGACGAGATTCAGCCCGCATTTCTCAATCCCTTCACTTAAAATCCGTTCAATGGCTTGTTGATCATTTAGAATATCGGCTGAGCAATTGATAAATTCTGCTATGAACTGTTTTCCTGTCGGTTTCATTGGCGGTCTTCCATATCCTTATAAATAAAATTCGGCTGGTAAAAGAGAATTTTCATATAATAGAAAATGGTTATCTGTCAAGAAAAAGCTCGCTGCCCCAAAATAGACATTGACCCTTCCAACACAGTAGGATAGGCGTCCCGCCTGTCCATAATGGTGAATCGCTTAGACAGCCGAGACGGCTGTCCTACGGGACGGGGAGGACAGTCTTTATTTTCAATGTCTATTTTAGGGTGTCGAGAATAAAATGCCTCTGAAAAAAATTTCAAATTGGCAACCTTCATTTAAAAGAGCTAAAGCTTAGTATCGATACAACTCTCGTGGGTCACAGCGTTCAGGTTACTTTCGCGGAGGCACAGCCGCGCCGCAGAACTTACAACGCACATTCTCTTTTCTTTTGTCTGCAGGAACAATTTGATTTCTCTTACATCGAGGACATGCCCGTTTAAGGTGAAAAATCATGCTGACTATTGCCTGTAATATCGGATATATTAACTTACATTTTCCTCTGCTGGATTATTGCATAAACTCACGATCCTGGCAATATTGTCGGATGATCCGACGACAAAAAGCACATCGTTAGCGTGAAATAACATGTCTACGTCCGGATTGGATAATATTTGCGAGTTCCTACGTATTGCCAGCAAGGTCACTCCGGATTTTTTCCTTAGCTCAATCTGAGCCAGCGATTTCCCAACTATTGGTGATTTTTCATCAAGCCGTAAGGTGCTGATTTCGAAATCGGGAAGCTGTAGTTTTAGGTCGGAAAGAGATGTCGATTTTCTGGAAAGGCTTCGAAACATCTCGTAACCACCTGATCGCACTTCAGCGACCAGCCTTTCGATTTCGTCTCTGGGTATAAGATACTTCGCCAGAACACGAGAAAAGATTTCTACTGAAGTTTCAAACTCCTCCGGAATGACTTCACTTGCTCCCAATTCATATAAGGGTTTCATTTCCTGGAGATAACGTGTTCGTATGATTATATGAGCCTTTTGGTTGAGTCTTCTGGCGATTTCGGTAATTCTGCGTGTTGCGGCGCAGTCGGCGATGGCTACAATTACCACCATCGCATCTCTAATGTCTGCGTGCTGAAGCACCGCCTCCTGGGTTGCGTCGCCATAATAAATCGGTTCACCCTCTGCCTGTTCGTTTCTTACCGTTTCCGGGTTCATTTCAATGATTACATAGGGGATACCTGCGACCTTGGCAGTTCGTGCTACATTCCTCCCATTTACTCCGTAGCCGATGATGATAAGATGATTCTTTTTGCCCGCGATCTTTGTTTCCGGAACAGGATAAAAACCCGATATTAACCTTTTCGGTATAGGCAACCGCAAGGTGAAATCTGCTAAGCGAGGCGCAAGCGCTATGATAAATGGTGTTGCCGCCATACTGAGAACGGAGAAAGCCAGAAACATCTGATAAGTATCTTCGGTAAGCAGGCCGTGTTCGATGCCGGCCTTAGATAGAATGAACGAAAATTCGCCGACCTGACTGAGTGCAAGTCCCACCAAAATTGCTGTGCGGAGTGGGAATCCTAATAAAATCGTTGCAAAGCCGGCGATGATTGCCTTTAATGCTAAAACGCTCAATGTAAGCAGCACGATGGTTCCCGGTTGCCGGAAAAGGAAGCCAATATCCAGGAGCATGCCAATGGAGACAAAAAAGAAGCTTATAAAGACATCACGAAAGGGTAAAATATTTCCGAGCGCCTGATGACTGTATTCAGATTCGGAAATGATCAACCCCGCTAAAAATGCCCCCAGGGCAAGGGAAAGCCCCGCACTGGAAGTTATCCACGCAACGGCAAGACACATTACAACAACGCTCAGCAAAAAAAGTTCCCGGCTACGCGTCCGGGCGATTTGAAACAGTACATGTGGCACAATCCATTTAGCGCTGACGATTACCAGCCCAATGATGCCGATTCCCTTGGCAAGAAGAAAGAGTGCGTATTCGCCCGAATTCCCTGTCGCTCCGGCCAGTAGAGGCGTAACCAATATCATTGGAACAATGATGACATCCTGGAAGATCAAGATGCCAAGGGTTGTACGTCCGTGGGGGCTGTCAACTTCGGCTCTTTCCTGGATTAGTTTGAGTACAATTGCCGTGCTACTCAGGGCTACGAGAAATCCTATGAAGATCGATTTACCAATGGATTGACCCAGTTGCCAGACTATAACAAAAGTAACCAGAAGAGTTAGCAATACCTGAATCGACCCCCCCATCAGGACTGATTTCCTGCTTCGCATCAGGTCTTTGAGTGAGAACTCGATTCCGATAGTAAAAAGCAGCAACACAATACCGACTTCAGCTAAAATTTCAACTTCATGAACTGCCTCTACCAGCCCCAGTCCGTAAGGCCCTGCCAGCATTCCGGTAAGGAGGAACCCAACAATTGCCGGCACGCGGAGTCGATGGCATATAAAAAGGACGGCGATGGACAGCCCTAAAATGATTAAAATGTCATTTAGCAGCGGTATTCCCATATTTTAATTTACCTTTGTTTTATAGTGAGCCTATCCTCAACAACAAGGAACATACATTGTACTAAAAAGTGGAAATTATTAATATGAAAGATTTACTTCTGACCGGGGTGTGTTCCGGAGACCCCGCCATGTAATGCGCTGGGCTTACACTTCCTACAGATCATTTTCCCTGATAAAGTCTATCGCGTTTTTGGAGATCGAAAGGCCCATTCCATCTTCGGGAAGTTTCTCTCTGGTCCAGCGGGGATAATTGGTGACATAAGGGTCAACATAAGACATAAGGGGTCAAGAGCAGACTTGATCCCTATGCTGATATTTAAAATGCCCGTACGATGAAGGTTTGATGGGTTTTCTCTTTTTAAAATTGGCGTTCAGCTTCCTCAGATAAAAACTGCTCAGAGGGTACAAACACCAAGTTGCATGTTTGACAACGAAAATAGTCGCGGTGCCTGTCCTGATAGAACTCGCTTCCATTTGCGGCAAGATTGGGGTCAGGTCTTGCAATAACACATTTTAATAAACGGGTTGTTCGATGTCGTACAGATGGAATGTTGCATTGCAAGAACTGACCCCCGAATCCGGAGCGAAGTGGCGCACTATTCCTCGTCGAGTGAATCCAATTGTTCCGCTTCTATGAGCTTCTCGACATCGATTTTATCTTGCGGCCTTCCGCTCGCTTTTTTTGCCAGGATCAGGTCAGCTCTCGAAATAAATGGTATCTCAAAGCCATCCAGATCGACCACCTTTCGATTCTTCCATGCAACTTCAAATTCGACTCCTGGAATTGACATCATAATATCAACCCGCAAGGGTGGCGTTCCCATCTGATAGAAGTAATCCTTCTGAGTGAAGTCATTTGCAGTAAGGTTTACCAGCGGTGCACCAAATTCCTTCAATGCGACATACACTGAGTTTGCATTCTCAGGATCGGTCGCTATCCACACGTCCAAATCTTTCGTAAACCGTGGTTCGCTATACTTCATTACCGCGTAGCCACCCACAACAAGATAACGGACATCATGCTTTTCGAAAAGATTCAGCAGTTCTCTGAAGTCGGAACTCGTTAACATCTTTACCTCGAATCAAAAAATAGTCATGTAGTATATCCGATACTGCCTCAAAGATGGCACGATCTCCTTGAGATTGCCAGAAGCGGATATCGAATGAACGTCTGTCATCCGTGATGCGCTGATAATTTTCCTCTATTATTCTCATTTTTTCCTGCCGAACGCCCTTGATAGGCGGGGCGCGAGCGGAGACTGAAAGGGCGTGAAGATCCGATGTTCAACGCCGACATAGCCCCATAAACCCGTCGGGACACAAAGAGGCAGCTGCTAAAGGCACGTTTAACTCAAACGTAGCTATTGAAATTGGCCACACCGGGTTCCCGGTCGGAGTTCATGAAGTTTTTCGCAGCTTTCATTTTCGTTAAATCAGTCTTTTTAATAAGATATCTTCAACATTCTGCCGAGAATCTATTACCGATAATACAAATATTTTCCGTTCAGCTATTCTGTATATTAGTCGCCATGGGGGAATAACTAATTCCCTGTATTGTAATACACCTTGGTCTTGAAGCTCCGGCAAGATGCGGCCTCTTTCAGGGAGGGCATAAAGATCTGTAGCTTTTTGCTTAATCTCTTTCAAAAGTTTTAAGGCATTTTGAGGACTATCCACTGAAATGTATTCAATGATATTTTTTAAATCATTTTCTGCAACATTGGTCCAAATAATTTTATACTTTGGATTCATTACAGTTTTTCTTTCAGCGAATTCTCAAGATCTCTGAACACTTTCTTTTGTGGCTTTACCTTTCCATTTCGCACATCAATTTCGCCTTGAGATATTAGTTTCAATAAGCCAATTGCATTCCGCATATTTTCGTAACTTTCAGGATCTTGAAGAACAGCCCTGGGTTCCCCGTTTTGGGTTATAATTACAGGGCGATGAGTTGCGTTAATTTGGTTTAATAAATCTGCGGCTCTGGATTTTAAATAAGTAATTGGCTTTATATCATTTATTATATTCATTTTTACCACCTCCGGTCTATATATAGTACCAAATATGAACCGAATGTCAAGATGAATTTTTTACTGCGAACGCCGTGACCCCTGATGTCAATAGTGGACACCAATAAATAATATTTAAGCTGCCTTCCTCCCTGCATAGAATTGCCGTTCATAAACAACAGGGGATAAGTATCCAAGCCTTTTCTGAAGTCGTTGCCGATTGTAGAATATCTCGATATATTCTGTAATCTCTCTAATTGCCTGTTCTCTTGTGGCATAATGTTGATGATAGATAAGCTCGTTCTTCATTGTTCCCCAAAAACTTTCTATGGGTGCATTATCATAACAGTTGCCCTTCCTGCTCATGGAAGCTTTCATATTAAACCGGTCAAGGAGTTTCTGGTATTCTAAGGAACAGTACTGACTTCCACGATCGGAATGATTGATGAGACCGGGCGGAGGCTGTTTTCTTTTTACCCCCATCAATAGAGATGTTATGACGAGGTCTTTGGTAATCCTCGATCCCAGTGCGTAGCCTACAATCTCACCGTTAAAGAGGTCTTTATGAGCAGCACAATAAAGCCATCCTTCATCGGTAGGGATGTAAGTGAGATCACTTACCCAGGCCCTGCTTGGCAATAAGGCTTCAAAGTTCTGCTCCAGTAAATTAATTGCTACCGGCAGGGCATGTTTCGAGTTCGTGGTTGCTTTAAATTTCCTCACCTGTCTGCAACGTATTCCGAGTTTCTTTCTGATCCGTCTGATCCGGCAGATGCCTGTCTTGACGCCATGGGCTGCAAGGTCCTGCTGTAATCTTTCCGGTCCAAAAGTGCCACGGGTTCTCTCGTGGGCCGCTTTTATCTCTATCTCCAGTCTTGCCTCCTCCTGAGTGTGTTGTGAAGGGAGACGAGAAGCCCACGCGTAATAGCCGCTTGGCGATACATTCAGCATATGGCACATAAAAGGTATTGTGTACTGAAGCCGCAGTTTTCTCATGAGCGCGTACCTGACTGCGGCTCTCTCGCAAAGTACGCTGCTGCTTTTCGTAAAAAATCACGTTCCATTTTTGTCTGGGTAAGTTCACGTTTGATCTGTGCCAGCTCCATTTCTGCTTCTGTAAGGGTTTTCTTTGAGCTACCCACAGAGGAAAGTTTCCCTTTCCTTTCTTCTGTGACCCAATAAGATATGGTTGATTTGGGTATTGATAATCTTCGTCCCACATCGGGTATTTTAAACCCTTGTTCGGTTACCAGCTTAACCGCCTCCTCCCGAAGCTCCTTTGTGTATACTGCATTGGGAATTCTTTCCATTCCGACACCTCCGTCTTTGTATTGTACATCAACTTGGTGTCCACTAAAAGCATTATACATCAAGGTGCCGATTATCTTTTTCTAAATGTCAATTCAAGTTGATCTGCCGCAGATTTTAACCTTTTATCTGCTGTCCACAGTGGTACTCCGGTCAACTGAGCAGACGCTAAAAGGTGGACATCGACGAAACCAACACTTTTTCCCATTAGGTGATTTTGATCAATAAAGAATAGAAATTCGTCAAATTCAATCGTCGGAGCCATTGGAAGGGAATGAAGCAAGGAGATGATTTCGGTCCGGTTTTTCAGATTACCACAGGCGAGCTCGCCAATGATAAATGGGTGGCACATAACCTTAGCATCCATTAGTAACTTTTCAAGCTGCCGGCGACCTTGACGCAGGTGGGTAACCCAAATTGAAGTGTCAACAATGACCATGGTAGTTTTTAGGCAGATTTTCGTCTTGGAATGGGACGTAGGTTATTTTCGGTTCCGCTGAGTTTAGCAAGTCGCCGGCTGCTTTCGCGAGCAATTAAAGCTTCTAAACCAAGCCGCACTAAAGAGGTTTTCTCCTTAACCCCTGTCAGCCGCGATGCCTTTTCCAATATCTTGTCGTCTATGTTTAGTGTTGTTCTCATATGCACTAATATGTATTAATCATGCATGCATGTCAAATAGAAATTTGATTTGAAGCTAACATTATCAGTAGATGGAAACTTTTCCTTATATTGCCTTTATATCACGGAATGAATTCCATCTATTTTTATATTAATATATCTAAAACGGAAAATTATACCTTTTCGTATCAGACCAATTTCCCCTGATGAGTTTGATATTAGGTGAATCTTCAGGGGACTAAATAGGGTCGTGTCTTAAACTGTTAATTTCAGGGGTAGCTCAGATGCAGCGGCAGGTTCCGGAGAGTATCATTAGCAGTTAATCAAATGTGTGTGAGATGAGATGTCACAGCGGCTCTGTAGAAAAGTTATCAAATCCCCCCCTTTTGTTACATTTCCGTAAAATATATAATTTGAAAAAAGCGAAAAATCAAGTGATATTAATGATCTTCTTTCCGGTACACGTAATACTTGTTGAACGGAAAGGCTTTTTGAGGCATATTAGTTTTCTTCGCGGGTATTGTGAAAATTAAGATTTTATGAAATATTAAAACTTGAATACCCCGTTTTGTAAACGGGGATGAAAAGTTTTCCTGCCGGAGGCAGGCCTGAACATGCTATACATACGGCATGGCACTGAGAAGAACCAGTCATGCAGTA